>JANMVK010000826.1:0-1703 GCA_031392725.1 Pseudobdellovibrionaceae bacterium | reverse complement strand
GTCAATCACGTGGTCATACCAATACACTGATCAAGGCAATCAAAACTCCGGTCAGCACAAATCCCCCGGTGATGACCCCTTTTATAGTGGCAATGGGTCCGGTTTTGCCGAACATGCCGTTAGCCTGTAAAGCGCCGATGAGAACGAATAACGAGACATAATAAAGCGCTAGGTTTGATTCGGGGGTGACCGGATATGGCATGTGCATTCCTCCCACCATAAAAAATAGCATGGGAATGGAGAACATAGTGTTGGTGCGCGATGCGAGAAGCGCTTTGCCCGCGGCAATCGGCGCATTGGGATCGGCCGCACCGCCGGTCGCGGTTTTTAGTGCATTGGCAATTACGATTTTTTGTTTGGGCCAAATGACCAGCCACACATTAAGAAACATGAGCGTGGCGATAAAGCCGCCGGTCAAAATATTGACCCAATAGGAGGAAGCGAAACCCGCATGGGCCTTTGCGGTCATATGTGCGGTCATTGACAACATGGTCAAGCCAGTTAGAAACGTGCCCAACGCTCCATAACGAAACCACCAAAGCGCGCGCGGCAACAGCTTCTGCAAAACTTGCGACTTCGCACCCGCTTCAGTTTCGGCCATAAAAGCGCCCTGTACGAAATTAAAATAATAAAGATGGCCGATCCAAATCACGGCAAAAAAAATGTGTAGGTATCGAAGTAAAAAATGGAAAGTTGAAATCGGATCTGCCAGAAACATGTTGAACATAATGAATCTCCTTTTGAACTAAACTTTGTTTTTGTCTTTTTCTTGTGCGGTGGATTTCGAGCCCGTATCGGAGGCGGTTATCTGCTCCTTGGCCTTTTCCGTCTTGTCCTCTTCCCCATCCATACCCTTCTTGAATCCGCGGATGGCTTCTCCAACCGATTTTCCAAGGCCAGGCAAGCGGGAAGGGCCAAAAACCAACAAAGCGATACCCAGCAGTAACGCAAGTTCCATGGGGCCAAGGCTCATACATCCTCCAACAGCTGCAAATTGGCCTTACATTAACGTACTTTCAATAACTTGAAATCTCCCATATGAAGCCCGCTGACGCGGGGCATGTTAGTTGTCCACATAACAGATCTTAATTTTTGGTTTCTGTTTGGAACCACGTTCGTCTTTGCCACCTACACCGTTGGTCCTGCAAAATTTTCTCATACAACACAGCTTGGGACTTTTTTGGGGGGTAAGAAATGGTCAAATGGGCGCTCGGTGCACTGATGCTGCTTAATTTTTGTGCAAATGCAGATGAAATTTCAGTCAATGGCAGCGTACCCATAAAGCCAAATCCTACTTACACCCAGGGCGACTTCTGTGACCGAAGAGATACAGACTACGAAGGCATCAGATATAAGGACAAGGTTGCGGTTTGCTACCGCAATGTCACTTGGGAGATCAAGGATCAGGTCTACGCCCAATACAATGTGCCGCGCAAATGCCGCAAGTACTACACTGTCGATCACTATGTCCCCCTATTTATGGGCGGATCGAATCAAGTGCAAAATTTATGGCCGGAACACAAAGACATAAAGGCCACCCGGCAAACTTTGGAGCAGGAACTTTATAACCGGTTGAACGCCGGTGAGATTGGCCAAGACTACGCTTTGAGAGTGATCACTCACGCCAAGCAACATCCTCCGCATGTTGTGCCCAGAGGCTGTAACTAATCGATTAAGAAGGCGCCGGCCAGAACAGCAGCGCC
>JANMVK010000814.1:0-10504 GCA_031392725.1 Pseudobdellovibrionaceae bacterium | reverse complement strand
AATATTTGAGTTTCGCTTTATTTTCCTGGGCCCATGTTTTTTTAGGTTGGGCGGGAATGATCTGGCTCAAATCCTTGGTGTGGACCGGAATTTTTATACTTACCTTACGCGCTAAGCCCCGCGATATGGCCGTGTCTTGGGTGTGGATGGGACTTTGGATGCTGGCGGTGATCGCCGGGTCCTTTCGTTTTATCGAGCGCTCCAGCATGTTCTCCGATTTGCTCTACGTCTGGCTGTTCGCTTATTTGCTCGGCCGCGAGAAGCTCGACCGCTGGATGATCCTCACCCTCACTCCGGTGTTTTTATTATGGCCTCAGTTTCATCCCGGCTTTCCGGTGGGCCTCGCGCTTTTGTTTATTTGGTCGGCCTATCATACGCTAAAAATCCGCTCCATCGTTTGGTGGCATAACCTGTGGCTGCTGCTTCCGGTGGGCGTGATTTGCATTCATCCGGACGGCGTCAATGCTTTGCTTTATCCCTTTCAGTTTTCCATGAACGAAGCTTCGGTCTTTAAAAAACATAATTTCGAATGGATGCCCGCCTACTCACCACTGTTTCGCGCGGCACCAGAAACTTTGGCCTTCTGGTTGCTTGCATTGGTCAGCCTGTACCTGATCGCGCGCGAAAAAGCGTGGCTCAGCTTGCGCGCGATATTCGCGCTGTTCGCGCTTGGTATGGCGGTGTCGGCCGTGCGCTTTATTCCCTGGGCCAGTTTCGCGGTGTTGATTTGTGTGAAGCCCTGGGCCCGCTTTCATTATTTGCGGGCCACGCCCAAAAACTGGCAGGCCGTTGTCTTGTCCACATTGCTAATTTTGCTTTCCGCCAAAAATATTATTTACGGCTACAACGCCTCCAGTGGTGAACGCGTGCCCGGCTGGGAGCTCGACACTAAATTTTTTCCGGTTAATACGGTGGATTTTCTGCAGAAAAATAGAATCGCGGGCAATCTCTACAACGCCCATGATTTCGGCGCCTACCTGATCTGGCGCGGAGTTTTGCCGGTGTTTCACCACGGCTTTGTCACCGATATGGGTTTTTACGAGAATGAGGTCATGGGCGTGTTTAAAGGCCAGGCCCGCTTTTTAGAATTGGCCGCCAAATACAATTGGACCATGCTCCTGGTTGAAAAATATGGCGCTTACCGGTACTTTTACCAAATACTCGCGCCCTTACCCCAGTGGAAGATCGTGGCGGAGGACGACGCCTCCTACTTGATTTACAAGTTCCCACCCTGATAAGCTCCCCGCCATGACGGAATCCATAGTTTTAGCAGGTGGCTGTTTTTGGGGAGTGGAAGATCTACTGCGGAAGGTTCCGGGAGTGGCCGACACCGAAGTCGGATACGCCGGCGGAACTTTAGACAACCCCACCTATGAACATGTAAAAACCGGCCGCACCGGTCACGCGGAAGCCGTCCGCATTGATTATGATCCGGCTAAAGTCGGCATCGAAAAACTTTTGGAATTATTTTTTCAATTGCATGACCCGACCACGTTAAACCGCAAGGGCAATGACATCGGCACGCAATACCGCTCCACGATTTTTTTCTCCAACGACGCTGAAAAAGCGGCGGCCGAAAAAGCCATTGAGCTGGTGAATAAATCCGGCCGCTGGTCACGGCCGGTGACCACTTCCGTTGAGCCCCTTAAGAGATTCTACTCGGCAGAGGCTTATCACCAGGATTACCTGATGAAGAACCCGGGTGGCTATACGTGCCATTACTGGCGTGGCCTGGGTCCTGAGTAACCAGGCGCTGGCCGAACTTCAGCAGCCACAACCGTAACGATTCCATATAACTGAACACCGCGGGAATCACGATCAGCGTGAGCAATGTGGAACTGATTACGCCGCCGATCACCGCAGCGCCGAGCGAACTGCGCTGATTGGAAACTTCGTTTAAGCCAATGGCGATGGGAATCATACCCGCGATCAATGCTAAGCTGGTCATCAAAATCGGACGCAGCCGCGTGCGACCCGCCTCGACAATGGCTTCCACCCGCGACATGCCCTGCTCCAACAATTGATTAATATAATCGACCAAAATAATCGAGTTCTTGGTCGCTAGGCCCATCAACATAATACAGCCGATCATGGAATACAGATCCAAGGATTTGCCAAAGGCATAGAGCCCAAAAAAGGCGCCCACTGTGGCCAGAGGAATCACCGCCATAATCGTGAAAGGCATAAAGAACGATTCGTAAAGCGACGACAGCACCAAATAAATAAAAATCAATCCCAGCAGCGCCGCCATAATCATGCTGCTCATCAGCTCTTGAAAGTTTTCCGCCTGACCGACAAACCGGTAGGTCACTCCGGGTGGCAGTGCGAGCTCACCGCCGGGCGCGAGCCAGCCGTTGATATCGCCGATCACGCCGCCCATGCCGGGCCCTTTTGGCGCGATATCGGCCACCACTTGCACGTAACGTCCGCGATTTTCACGGTCGATACTGGCCGGGCCCGTGGTGGATTCCGCTTTCGCCACGCGGTTCAGTTCCACCAGCCGCCCATTCATATTGGGCACCAATATATTGGCGTAATTTTTTTCCAAATCCCGTTGTTCGGGCTTTAGCCGCACGCGAATATCATATTCCAAACCATTCTCGCGAAACACGGTGTCGGTCAGGCCCTCGACCTGCGCACGCAATTCCGCCCCCACCATCGAGCTGCTCACGCCCAAACGTTGAGCGGCGTCCAAATCCACCTTCACTTGGAACTCCGGCTTGCCGGGACGGAAGCTGGTGTCCACATCGAGCAAAGAGGGATGGTCTTTGAGTTTTTCTTTAAGTTTGCTGGCGATGCCCTCGACCTGCGCTAAATCCTGGCCGGCGATATTGACGATAAAGGGCCGCATGCCGCCGCCCACATAGTCGATATCCTTAACATTGGGATTGGTATCTTTAAATTCTTTTAAGGAAGCCCGCATCTCCGCTTTCACGTCGGAGGTGCTTTTGTGGCGGACACCGAAGGGCCGCAAGAAGACATAAAATTCAGCCTTGTTTTTTTCCTGAAAGCGGCTTCCCACCGTGAGTACGGCGTTGATGACCTCCGGATTGGCCCGAATCACTTGGTCGACCTCAAGGGCGCGGTCGCGCATTTTCTCTAACGAAGTTCCAGGTGCCATATCAAGGCCGACTGAAAACTCACCGCTGTCTTGCGCCGGCAAAAATGTCTTCGGCACTTTCATTAAAGGTACATAACTACTGGCCACGACCATGGCGGTGACCACGAGACCCATCCACGGCCGCTTCATCAATACTCTTAAGAATCTCAAATAAGCGGCTTGAACGGCGGCAAAGCCCCGCTCAAACAGGCGCACCGGCGTGCGCATAAAAAAGATCACGGAATTTTTAGATTCCACGCTATGACCGCCGCCGAAATAGGCGCTCATCATCGGCGCATTGGTGAGAGCGTCAAATAAACTGATGGCCATAATAAAACAAACGGTTAGGCCGAACTGTTTAAAGAACTGCCCGACCACGCCCGATAAAAATCCAATGGGCATAAATACGGCAATAATCGTCAAGGTCACAGCGACCACCGCCATGGTCACTTCCGCGGTGCCCTCAAGGGCCGCCCTGCGCGCGCCTTTGCCCATTTCCATATGGCGGAAAATATTTTCCCGCACCACGATCGCATCATCGATCAAGAGACCCACCGCCAAACTGAAAGCGAGCAGACTCATAATATTAATACTAAAGCCGGCCACCGACATCAGAGCAAAGGCTCCGATCAAGGACACCGGGATGGCGACACCGGTGATCAGCGTGGATCGCAGACTGCCGAGGAAGAAATACACCACCAAGATGGTGAGAAAAATTCCAATGGCGATGGATTCCTCCACGTCCTGCACGTTTAAGCCGATGTAGCGCGCCTGATTGCTGACGATATTCAACTGCGGCTTAGCGTCTTTATAAGTTTGCTTCAGCTCCTCGTTAATTACAGCGATGCGCGCCTTGATGCCCTCGCTCACTGCGATGGTGTTCGAGCCGCTCTGTTTATAAACATTGAGCAGTAAAGTCGGATTACCGTTGAGCAAGGTGTAGGTCATGGGATCGGCCAAAGTGTCGCGGACCTCGCCGACATCACTGACCTTTAATGCGCGGTCATTGCCGAAGAAATTAATCGCCGCTTCCTCAATGGCCTTTACCGATTCAAATTCACCGACCGTGCGGAACACCATATCCTGGCCGGAAGTGTCCCGGCTCACCGATCCAGCCGGAATATTTTGTCCGGTCATTTTCAACCGTTCACCGACGGCACTCACTGACAGCTGGCTGCGGTTTAGTTTTTCCCGGTCGAGCTCGACATGAATCTCACGCTTGCGTCCGCCGATGACTTGGACTAAGCCCACGCCCTTTAAAGTTTCAATTTTGGGCCGCACGATCTCATTGGCCAAGTCATAGTGTCTGCCCATGGGCAAGTCGGCGTCCAAGGTGATAATCAAAATCGGCTGATCGGACGGATCAATCCGGCGAATGGTCGGCTCCTGAATATCTTGCGGCATTTTACGCCGCGCGGATGCCACTTTATCGCGCACCTGCTGTTCGGCATATTTGATATCGGTTTCCAAAGTGAACTCGGCCACCACCAGCGACAAGCCTTCACGGTTGGAGGAGCGGATGGTCTTAACCCCGGCGATCGTGCCAAGCTCTTCCTCCAGCGGTTTGGAAATCAGCGTTTCCACTTCCTTGGGCCCGGCGCCCAAGTACGGGGTGTTCACGGTCACGACGGGAAAGGAAATGTCAGGAAACAAATCCACCGGCAGTTTTTTAAAGGAGAAAATCCCCAGCACGATAATCAGCAGCAGCAGGCAGGTAACAAAAATGGGGCGTTTTATGGCGAGGGCTGAGATATTCATGGTGCCTCCTCAAAAGCTTTCAAGGCATTGTGGATTTTAACTAAAGCGAGTTGCGATTCGACTTTCTTAATTTGCGCGGCGGCCAGATTTTGTTCCAAGGTCAAAGCTTGGAACGTGGTCGTGCGGCCGTTAATCAATCGCTGCCGCTCTCGTTTGACCAATTGGGTTTGGAGTTTTTCTAAATTAGCCGACATTTCAAAGCGGCGTTGGGCCTCACTGTGTTTGCTATTGAGGCCGGAATAAGTTCTTTCCAAATTAAAATCGGCGGCGGCGCCCATTTGTTTCGCGGCCCGCTCTTGGGCTTTAAATGAATTCATCATGTCCCAGATCAATCCGAAATCCAGCGCGGCGCTAAATCTCACGCCCACCATCCAGTTCTCATGCTCGTTTTTCTCAACTTCCGATTGGGCGCGTCCATATTGGGGATCCATGCCATTGGCGGAAAAATTTCCGACTAAATCCAACTGCGGCCGGATATGCGAACGTCCACCGCGAGCCGCAGCCCGCGCCGCTTCAGCTTTCTGGCGTAAGATATCAAAGTCTTCCCGTGAAATTCGCGGTCCACCCTTGAATTTGACCGACAATTGCTTTTCCGGAGAGTCCGATAGGGCTTCCACCGTTTCGCTATTCACCCCGCGCAAAGTGTTGAATTCGCGGATCAAGTTAGCCCGTTCATCCAACGAACTTTGTAGTTCCAACTCGCGCATTTCCAGCGACGCCTGCACCTGCAGAAAATCCACATCATCCACCAGCCGGAGGCCGGCTTTATTTTTCATCAAATCGCGCATCTTACGCGAGCGTTCGACATTTTCCTGCTGCAGCTTAATCATCTCGTTGTAGGCGACCAAAGACCAATAGGTGTTTTCCGCGCCCAACAAAAGGTTTTTCAAGTCGTACTTGGATTCCAGCAACTCAATCTTCGACGTCGCCAGCTGAAGGTCAATTTCGGCGCGCGTTTCAGAACCAAAACCATTGCGCCACAACGGCTGAACCAATTCCAAAGTGGCTTTGTTCTCAAAATAATTAGGTTGGGGAATCCCCTGCGCGCCCGTGATATTGGCCCACCGGCTGTCATAGAACAGATTGGCCTGGGTGCCGGTCACAAATTTTTTGCGCAGACCCAATTTCCAGCCATGGCCTTCAGTCCGGCGGCCCATAAAGGGAACCAACTTTTCCGACTGGTCATCGCCGACGCCCGCGTCGCCGTAAATTTCGGTCACTGTTATATTATCGGCTTTGCCCATGGCCAATTCCCGTGAACGCACGGTCTCCACTAAACCCTGCGCCTGCGGGCTCCCCGCCTTCACTTGGTTTAAATACTGTTCAAGGCTGATCGATCCCGTGGGAGCTTGCGCCCACGATGGCAATGATAAGGCTAACAGAACTAGCCAAGATGTTTTCATTTGAGCACTCCGTCGGTAAAAAGTATCACAACATGCTGGGCGAATTTTTTGCGCCACTCCGGATCGGTGAACGACACGCCAAAAAACTTTTTGGCGAGCACGTCCTTGCGGGCGGCATCACAACAACAAGTGAACAACAAGGCCGAGGAAATCAGCGGATCGCTGCCGGCATCTAAAATTCCATTTTTCTTGGCCTGCTGGAAAAACTCAACCACGCCTTTAAAAGCCAGCAACATGGTGTTTTCAAATATCTTTAAAATAATCGGATTCCCCGCTTTAACCTCGCGGTCGATGATATCGAAGCTAAAAGGATCGTTCACATAACCGGCGAGCATCTCTTCAGCAAACAATTGAATTCGCACTTTAAAATCATCGCGGCTTTTAGGCTCGCCTAAAATTCTTAAGATGGCCTCCATGCGGCCGCGGGCGAAGGGCTCCATGCAGGCCTGAAACAATCCCTCTTTGTCTTTAAAATGGTAATTGATCAGCGAGTTGGCGATGCCGACTTCTTCGGCCACATCTTTTAAACTCACGCCGTGAAAGCCATGGAGCGCGAACTGCTTGCGTGCCACGTGCATGATCTCGGTCTTCAGTTCCTCAGAGGTGATGTCGGCCTTTTTGCCGCGTGTTTTCTCGGTCATATGTAGATTCAGGATATTTGAATTATTATTCAAATACATTAAAAATGATCTTAAACTCTATTAAATGGCAATTAGCCCAGTAAAATCAGCTATATGTAGTGTAGCACCGTGAGAAACTGGGCTTGGTTTTGGGCCGGGCCTGAAGTAAGTTAGTCGGCTTATGGTTCAAGTTTGCGCCTTCTATATATTTAAGCCGCTCACGGCTCAAGAGGTGGCCCAGTTAAAGCTGGAGCTCGAGCAGATGGCTGAGAATCAATCCGTACGCGGTTTGGTGCTGCTCGGGCGTGAGGGCATCAATTTCACCATCTCTGGCGCCGACAAAGGCATTGAAGCCTTTAGGTCATGGCTCACCCATCGAATGCATCTGGTGGGGCCGCAGTTTAAAATCTCGCGCAGCCACAAACATCCTTTTCATGTTTTTAAAGTGAAGGTCAAAAAGGAGATCGTCAGCCTGGGCCAGCCCGGTTTAGTCCCCGGTTCGGAAAAGAACGGACACATCTCACCGATCGAGTGGCACGATAAATTGCAAAAAGGCGAAGCCGTGATCCTCGATGCCCGCAATGACTACGAAGTGGCCATCGGCAAATTCAAAGGCGCCGTCGATCTGGATATTAAAGAGTTCCAAGATTTTCCCGCCAAGCTGGAGAAATCCGGCATCTCCAAAGACCGCGAAGTTTTAATTTACTGCACCGGCGGCATCCGCTGCGAAAAAGCCATTTTAGAAATGAAACGCCAGGGTTATGAGCGCGTTCAGCAGCTGGACGGCGGAATTCTTAATTACTTACAAGAATTCCCTCAAGGTGAATTTGGCGGCGAATGTTTTGTGTTCGATTACCGTGTGGCTTTGGATCAAGAGCTTAAGCCCACGCAGACCTACAAGTTGTGCGCCCATTGCGGACAGCCTTCGGCCAAGGAAGTGAGTTGCACTCTTTGCAGCAAGAACGGCGTGGTGTGCGGGCATTGTGTGGAGCGGGGAATTAATACTTGCTCTAAGAATTGCGCCAATCATGCGCGGTTGGGTTCGGATTCCCGCCGTCCGCATTTGCAGGAACATCGAAAGCGGCACCGGATTTAGCCGCGCTTGCTATCACTTGTGTGGATGGCTTAGATCCGGAACAAGTCATGAAGCCGGAAGCGGATCAGCCGCCGAGAACTATCGCGGATTTTTAAAACTTGCCGCGCTGTACAAGGGGCGCCGCGGGTGAATTTCAGAATCTTTCAGGTTCAGGGCCTCAAATAAAAAAGGCTCCGATTCCTCGGAGCCAAAACCAAACTTAAATTTTAAAAATCGGTGACGCGATTCGCTTCCGGATCGGAAGCGAATTTCGTCATTTCGTCTTAATCCGCATCGAATAAAACGAGCGGTACACAAACACGAGTCCGATTAAGAACAACACCACGCCGACCTTCGGCGCGACATCCTTAGCTTCAACCGCGATCTCAACCGCGAGCAAACCAAACAATGTGGTGAACTTAATAATCGGATTCAAAGCCACGCTGGATGTATCTTTGAAGGGATCACCAACGGTGTCGCCGATCACAGTGGCCTCGTGAAGCGGAGTGCCTTTTTCGCGCAAATCCACTTCCACATATTTCTTCGCGTTATCCCATGCGCCGCCGGCATTGGCCATAAACATGGCTTGGTACAAACCGAAGACCGCGATGGAGATCAGGTAGCTGGCGAAGAACGTCGGATCAAAACACGCAAAGGCCAAAGTCAGCGAGAACAACACGCCGAAGATATTGAACATCCCGTTTTGCGCGTAAATCGTGCAGATCTTCACAACTTCCTTGGAAGTTTCCACTGAAGCGCGCTCTTTGGAATCGAGCTTAATATTCTTCTTAATATAGGCCACCGCGCGATGCGCGCCCGTGGTCACAGCTTGCATCGAAGCGCCTGTGAACCAGTAAATCACGGCACCGCCGGTGATCAGACCGAGCAACACGCGCGGATCGAGCAGATCCAGCTTCAGATTGAGCAGCAAGATAATCGAGAAGATCATAGTGGTCGCGCCGATTACGGCCGTACCCACAAGCACCGGCTTAGCAGTGGCCTTAAAGGTGTTACCGGCGGAATCGTTTTCTTCCAGCAGCAATTTGCCTTTTTCAAAATTGGGAGTGAAACCGAATTGTTTTTTAATTTCTTCGGGTTTCACGGTGTCAATTTGTGAGAGTTCAAACACCGACTGGGCGTTATCCGTCACAGGACCGTAAGAATCGACCGCGATGGTCACAGGACCCATGCCCAAGAAACCAAACGCCAGCAAACCGAAGGCGAACACGGACGGGTAAACCATTAAAGAATCGAGGCCCATGCCGGCCGTGTAATTGGCCACAAACATAAGACCGACGATGGTCATACCTTTCCAAAAGGCCGAGAAATTCCCAGCGACCAATCCTGAGAGAATGGTCAATGAAGCTCCACCCTCACGTGAAGCCGTCACAATCTCATTCACATGGCGGGAATGAGAGCTAGTGAACACCTTGGTCAATTCCGGAATCAAAGCTCCGGCCAAGGTTCCGCAGGAAATGATTACGGATAATTTCCACCACATGCCGTCGGGCAAGTAACCGAGCAAAGTGCTCGACATCAAAAAGGTCACGCCGATGGACACAATTGAAGTCAGCCACACCAACACGGTCAAGGGTGCTTCGAAGTTAAACTTCTTACGGCCTTTGAAAATGCCTTTGGTGATCGCGGTGTTGACCCAGTACGAAATAATCGAAGTGATGACCATCACGATCCGCATGGCGAAAATCCACACGATCAATTTAGCTTGGAGCTCGCTGCCATTGGCGCCCAAAACCAGCTTGCCGTCCGCGCCCATAGTCATACCGACCGCGAGAACGATAAAGGTAATCAGCGCGACACCCGTCACACCGTAGGTTTCAAAACCATCCGCCGTGGGCCCGACTGAATCGCCCGCGTTGTCACCGGTGCAATCTGCGATCACTCCGGGGTTCCGGATATCATCTTCCTTAATATTAAAGACGATTTTCATTAAATCAGAGCCGATATCGGCAATCTTAGTGAATATCCCGCCGGCCACGCGCAACGCCGAGGCGCCGAGCGACTCACCGATGGCAAAACCGATAAAGCAAGAGCCCGCTAAATGCGAGGGCACAAACAACAAAATCACCAGCATCAAAATCAGCTCGGTGCAAATCAGCAACACGCCGATCGACATTCCCGCTCGCAGCGGAATGTCCATAATGTCCCAGCCGTTGCCGCCTCTGAGAGACGCAAAGGCCGTGCGGGAGTTGGCGTAGGTGTTAATGCGGATACCGAACCAAGCCACTCCGTAGGAGCCCAAGATTCCCATCACCGACCAGAACAGGATCAATGCCACATTGCCGACTTCCATATGGCGCAGGCCGTAGAAGTAATAAACCATGGCGGCGCCGATTAGGATTTGCAGGCCGATCAGGAATTTACCCTGCTGGAGCAAATAGGTTTTGCAGGTTTCATATATAAGGTCGGAAACTTCGAGCATTTTTTTATGCACAGGCAGCGTGCGGATCTTGTTGAACTCATACAGTCCAAACAACATGCCGAGCACACACACAACGATTCCGCCCATCAGAATATCGCGGCCGGAAGT
>JANMVK010000753.1:0-2579 GCA_031392725.1 Pseudobdellovibrionaceae bacterium | reverse complement strand
GGGTGCGGCCCTGAGCGCTAAAGTCGGGCGGGAAAAGATCGACGTGACCCTGCCCGGAGTGCAACTCAGCGCCGGTGCTAAGCACCCCTTTTATGTGGTTCAAGACGATGTGATTCAGATTCTCGGGCGTTTGGGCTACGCGGTCCGCACCGGTCCGCAGATTGAAAAAGACTGGTACAATTTTGAAGCTTTAAATATTCCGCCCGATCATCCGTCGCGCGACATGCAAGACACCTTTTACGTTGATCATGAGCACGTGTTAAGAACTCACACCTCGCCGGTGCAGATTCATGCGATGTTGACCGAGAAACCGCCGTTTCGCGCCTTGGCTCCTGGATCCGTGTTCCGCTGTGACAGCGATGTTTCCCATTCGCCCAACTTTCATCAAATTGAAGGCTTGCTGGTGGACCATAAGGTGTCCATGGCTGATCTTAAGGGCACGATTAAATTTTTGCTCAGTGAACTGTTCGGCAGTTCGGTGAAGGTGCGCTTTCGCCCGAGCTTTTTTCCCTTCACTGAACCTTCGGCGGAATTTGATTGTTCGTGTCCCCTGTGTTCAGGCAAAGGTTGCCGTTTGTGCAAACAATCGGGCTGGATTGAAATTGGCGGCAGCGGATTGGTGAATCCCAAAGTGTTTGAGGCCGTGAAGCTTGAGCCCAACACCTGGCAGGGCTTTGCGTTTGGCTTCGGCCTTGAGCGCATGGCCATGATCAAATACGGCATCGATGACATAAAATTATTTTACGAGAACGATCTCCGCTTTTTAAGGCAGTTCAATCTATGAAGATTTCATTGAAGTGGTTGAACGATCATGTGGAAATCAACGATTACCTGCCCAAGGTGGATGAGCTCGCTAAGCTTTTAACCGGCGCGGGTTTGGAAGTGGAAGCGGTTGAGAATCCCGCGGTCGCGTTTAACCATGTAGTGACCGGTAAAATTGAAAAGCTTGAGCGCCATCCCAACGCCGACCGCTTGACCGTGTGCCAAGTGGACGCGGGCGAGGGTTCCTTACGGCAGATCGTTTGCGGCGCCAAAAATCACATGGCCGGCGACAAAGTGGTTGTGACTTTGCCGGGCGCCATACTGCCGGGAAATTTTGAAATCAAAAAATCTAAGATCCGCGATGTGGAAAGCCTAGGCATGCTGGCGTCTGAGATTGAGCTTGGGCTGGCGAAGGAGTCCGAAGGCATTATGATCCTGCCCGCGGACGCGCCCATCGGCCAACCGTTCGCTCAGTACCGCGGTTTGGATGATGTGATTTTAGAAATCAACGTGACTCCCAACCGCGCCGATTGTTTGTCGCACTTAGGTTTAGCGCGTGAACTCGCGTGTTTGCTCAACCGCCCGTTGAAGACTCCTAAAGCGGAAATAAAAACTTCCGCCGCCGTGGTCACTCAGAAAACCGTGGGCCTTGAAGTGAAGGCACCGCAATTGTGCCCGCGCTATGCGGGACGGGTGGTGAAAGGCGTAAAAGTCGGCCCCAGCCCTGAGTGGTTAAAGCGCCGCCTTGAGAGCTTGGGACTTAAACCGATTAACAATGTGGTCGATGTAACTAATTTTATAATGTTTGATTTAGGCCAGCCGCTGCACGCGTTTGATGCCGCCCAGTTAAAAGGCTCGAAAATTATTGTCGACAAAGCCACGCCCGGCGAAAAGTTTAAAACTCTCGACGGCACCGATATGACTTTGACCGGTGATGAGCTCACCATTCGCGACGGTGAGCGCGCGGTGTGCATCGCGGGCGCCATCGGCGGATTGAATTCCGGCGTCACTGAAAAAACCAAAGATCTATTTATTGAGTCCGCGCATTTTGCCATGGACAGCGTGCGCCGCACGGCCCGCCGCCATGGCTTGCAAACCGATTCCGCTTACCGTTTTTCTCGAGGGACCGATCCTTCGGGCGTGGTGAATGCGCTGGATAAAGCGGTGAGCTTGATCCAGCAAGTGGCCGGCGGTGAAGTGGCCAAGGATCATTGGGATATTGAAGCCAAAGTGGCGGAGCGCCCCCCGATTACCGTGGGCGCCGAATATGCCGCCCAACGTTTGGGTTATCCGGTGACGGCTAAGGATTTGGAAAGCTGTTTGACACGGTTGGGCGGCAAAGTGAGCGCCGCCGGCGAGGGAAAATTTAAAGTGATTCCTCCCAGCTACCGAATGGACTTGGCGATTCCCGAGGACTTTGTCGAAGAGTACGGCCGTCTCAATGGATACGACCATATTCCCGACTCTTTGCCGGTGATGGGTTATGCGCCCTTGTTGCATGACAAAATATTTGTATTTGAACAGCGCCTCAGTGAATTGGCCCGATCAGTGGGAATGTCGCAGACGGTGAATTATGGTTTTATTGGAGCGAAGTACCAAGCGGAAACTCTCGGACCCGGCGAGGCGTTCCGGGCCGCGGGATTGGAAATGGACTCGGAACCGGTGCGTTTGAAAAATCCCTTGAGCGAAGACCTCGATGTGATGCGCTTGTCTCTGGTGCCGGGCCTTTTGCGCAATCTCCTGCACAACACCCGGCATGGGCAGAACTCGGGCCGCATTTTTGAAATCGGTTATGTCTTTCGCCGTGGTCCTGAAGG
>JANMVK010000578.1:0-5824 GCA_031392725.1 Pseudobdellovibrionaceae bacterium | reverse complement strand
CGGATCGAGCGGCAACGCTTCCACGCGCTCTCCCTTGATCCATGCTCCCGCCAGCGAATTGCTCGTTCCAAAATCCACCGCTAAAGTAGGTTCGTTTGTCATCATCACCCCGCCACTCCATATTCAGGAAGAAAAAGAATTTTACAAGACTGTTATTATAGAAGAAACTTAAATTCCTTTGATGAAATCAAGAGACCATCTTCTATTGTACATTAACGGCGAACGCGTGGAAGTCCGCGGCGCCGACGCATTTTTGATGTTGAGCGACTATCTCCGCTACCGCCGCCGGCTCACCGGGACTAAGATTGTGTGCGCGGAAGGCGATTGCGGCGCGTGCACGGTGCTGCGGGCGTTTCCACAGCCCGGGAAAAATGGTTTCCGCTTCCAGTCCCTCAACTCCTGCATCATGCCTTTGTTCCTCGCCGATGGCTCACATCTGATCACTATCGAAGGCTTGCGTGAAAACGGCCGGCTCAATGAATTGCAGGACAAGATGTGCTCGTTCAACGGCGCCCAGTGCGGCTTCTGCACGCCGGGAATCGTCATGGCCCTGACCGAAATGTTTGAGAATAAAAAAACCGTGACTGAAAAAACCGTGAAAAACTATCTCACCGGAAATCTGTGCCGTTGCACGGGCTACACTCCCATTATTGAAGCCGCCTGCGCGGTGGAGCCGGAAAAGCTCAAGCGCGTCCGTGAGCGTTACGGCAACAAGGCCATCGAGAATGAATTATCCAAATGCTTTAAAGTTCCCGTGCAGATCGAACACGGCAAGAAAATTTATTTTTCGCCAGTCACCGCGGTCGAAGCCGCCCGCTTTAAATCCAAGAATAAATCGGTGAAAATATTTTCCGCCGCCACCGATTTAGGCGTGCAGGTGAATAAAGGCTTTATTTCCAACGAAATCAATTTGGCGCTTCATCAGATTCCCGAGCTCTACACCCTTAAGAAAACCGGATCTCGAATTTTCGTGGGCGCTAAAGTCACGCTCACCGAGCTGGAAAAATTCGTCGCCGACCTGGTTCCTGAGTTTGAAAAATTCCTGCGCATCTTCGCCTCCGCGCAAATTAAAAATGTCGCGACTTTGGCCGGCAACGTGGTTAACGGCTCACCCATCGGCGACACTTTGCCATTTCTGCAAGTGGCGGGCGCCGTGGTGGAGTTGCGCGGAAGTAAAGGCCCGCGCCAGGTGAAATTCAACAAATTTTATAAGGGCTACCGCCAAGCCGACTTGAAGAGCGACGAAATTGTCACCGGCATTCACTTTGATATTCCGGCCGCGAATGAGACCGTGCGCCTGTTTAAGGTCTCGCAACGCAAAGATCTCGACATTTCCTGTGTCAACGCCGGCTTCCGCATGACGATTAAAGACGGAAAAGTGGCAGAAGCGCGAATCGCCTTTGGCGGCGTGGGCCCGACTATTTTGTCGCTTCCAAAAACGGAAGGTTTCTTGAAAGGTCGCGCGCTTGACGCCGACACCGTTCAACAGAGCGTAGCCCTGATCGCCAAGGAAATTTATCCCCGCTCCGACGTGCGCGGGCAGGCCGATTACCGCGTGGCCTTAAGTCAAAATCTATTCCGCAAATTTGTCGCGGAACTGGAGCCTTCATGAGGCACGACTCCAGTGAGACACATGTGTCGGGCGAGTCGGAGTTTGTCGACGACCGGCCCTTCACCGCGGGCGAACTTCACGTCGATGTGGTTTATAGCTCAGTGGCGCACGCACGCATAAAGAAAATATCCTTCGCGACCGCCGCTAAAATTCCCGCAGTGGTGGGCATTTATACCTATAAGGACCTTCACCACAACAAATGGGGCACGATTTTTCAGGACCAGCCGGTGCTCGCCGAGGATGTGGTTCAATTTGTTGGTGAACCCATAGTAGTCATAGCGGCGGAAACCAAAGAGGCTCTGCTGGAAGCCAAGCGCCTGGTGAAAATTGACTATGAGGAACTCAAACCCATTTTGTCGATCGATGAAGCTAAAGTGCAAAAAAGTTTTCTCGGTTTTCCGCGCAAGATCGAACGGGGGCAAGTGGCGGCGGAGCTGTCCAAAGCCCCGCACAAACTCTCAGGCCAGGTGCGGATGGCGGGACAGGATCATTTTTACCTGGAATCGCAAGTGTCCATCGCCTATCCGCGCGAGAACGGGCAAATCGAAATTCATTCTTCGTCCCAGCATCCGACCGAAGTTCAGCATGTGGTGGCCCACGCACTCGGTTTGAACTTTCATGAAGTGGTGTGCGTGGTGAAGCGCATGGGCGGCGCCTTCGGCGGCAAAGAGTCGCAAGGCGCGCCGTTCGCCGCCATCGCGGCGCTGGTTGCGCAAAAAACCAAACGCGCGGCGCGGATTGTCCTAAGCAAAGACGATGACATGATCATGACCGGCAAGCGCAACCCGTTCCAAAACGACTACGAAGTGGGTTTTGACGATGATGGCCGGATTCTGACTCTTGACGTTCAGCTTTTCTCCGATGGTGGGGCTTACGCCGACCTATCCACCGCCATTATGGAACGGGCCATGCTCCATGTGGACAATGCCTATTACATACCTCACATCCGGATTCAGGGACAGGTGTGTAAGACGAATCACCATCCTCACACCGCGTTCCGCGGCTTCGGCGGCCCCAAAGGCGTTGTGACGATTGAGAATATTATTGAGGACATCGCGCGCACGCTAGGTAAAGACGCGCTCAAGATCCGCAAACTCAATTGCTATCAAGTCGACACCAACAACACCGCGCCTTACGGGCAGGTGATACTCAATAATCAACTGCCGCATTTGTTTAAGACTCTCGAGAGCAAATGCGATTATTGGAACCGCCGCGCGCGGATTGATGAGCTCAACTCGCAATCCAAAATTCATTTGTACGGATTGTCCATGACCGCGGTGAAGTTCGGAATCGCCTTCACCACCCGCTTTCTCAATCAGGGCGGCGCGCTGGTGAATGTATTCACCGATGGTTCGGTGCAAGTCTCCACCGGAGCCACCGAAATGGGCCAGGGCGTGAACGTGCGAATCGCGCAAGTCGTGGCGGAGAGTTTCGGCATTGATCCCAAGCTGGTGCGGGTGATGCCCACGTCGACTGAGAAAATTCCCAACACTTCGCCCACCGCCGCCTCGAGCGGCACCGATATCAATGCCGCCGCGGCACTCGCCGCCTGTGAAAAAATCAAAATGCGTCTGAGTGAACTCGCGGTGAAGGTCATGGACATCCCGCCGGATCAATGGGCGGTGAAGACCGCGCCCGTGGGCACCGCGCCTGAAGTGGAGCTTTCCGGCAAACACGTTCCCATTTTGGATTTTAAAAATGGCGTGGTTTATGGCGCGGGCAGCTCCGCCAAAACTATTTCCTTCAGCGACTTGGTGAAAGAAGCCTATTTCAACCGCATTCCACTCAGCGATGTGGGATATTTTAAATACTCAAAAATTCACTACGATAAAACCACCGGCACCGGTTCGCCGTTTTTTTACTACACCCAAGGCGTGGGCGCCTCCGAAGTGCAAATCGACCGATTCACCGGCGAACTCAAAGTCCTGCGCACCGATTTGCTTATGGATCTCGGCCGGCCGATCAATCTCGGCATGGATGTCGGCCAGTGCACCGGCGGATTTGTCCAAGGCATGGGCTGGGTGACGACCGAGGCCACCTACTACGAAAAAGGCAAACTGCTGTCTCATACACCCAGCACCTACAAGATTCCCAACGTCCAGTACACGCCCCGCGCGTTTAATGTTGAACTCATCGAGAATGACGGCAATAAACACAACGTCGGTGGCAGTAAGGCCGTGGGCGAACCGCCCCTGCTTCTGGCGGTGTCGGTGTGGACCGCGGTCAAAGATGCGCTTGGATACTTGCGGCCGAAAGACGAGCTGGTGAAATTAAAATTGCCGGCCACTCACGAGGAAATTTTTAGCCAAATTAATTTATGAACGAACAAAGCGTGAAACATTTTAGCCGGATTCAGCAATTAATGGCGGAGGCGCGTTCCTTTGTTTCGGTCACGCTGGTGCAATCAAAAGGGCAAGCTCCGCAAGATCCTTCTGCCAAAATGCTGGTCACGAGTGAAGGCCTGCTTGAGGGCACCGTGGGTGGCGGGAAGATTGAAGCGAAAGCCATTTCCTTTGGTCAGCAGTTGCTCGCCGCTGATGGCTTGCCGGTGATGATGACTTGGAATCTGCAAACCGACATCGGCATGAGTTGCGGCGGCGAAGTCAGTTTATTTTTTGAAGCCCATTGCGCTGAACGCTGGCCGGTGGCGATTTTCGGAGCGGGACATGTGGCGCAGGCGGTGGTGCGCTTGATGATGCAACTCGACTGTACGCTGACTTGCATGGATCCACGCGCGGACTGGCTGGAAAAGCTGCCGGACTCTCCCCGGCTTAAAAAAATTCTCCATCCGCATCCGGCGGAATTGGCGGCGAGCCTGCCCGTAAATAGTTTTATTCTGGTCATGACTCAAGGCCACGCCACTGACTTCCCCATTTTAAAATCCATTCTTAGCCGGTTGGAACCGCCCTACATCGGCGTGATTGGCAGCGATGTTAAAGCCATGAAGCTGCGCAAAGAATTGGCGGAGACCGGAGTGCCGGCCAACCGCATCGAACATTTGTATTGTCCCGTCGGTTTGCCACTGGGCAACAATAGTCCCGAAGAAATCGCCATCAGCGTGGCCGCGCAGCTGATAAAAGTCCGGGATGAGCGGGTCAAAAGGTAGAATCTTCAAATCACTCCCCTTTTCCACGATGTGTTGCCCCATTAAAGCGCGCTTTGTTATCCCGGGTGCACTACATTCCTGAGGGGGGATTATGAAAAAATTGGCAATTATGTTTATCTCGGCATTTTTATTCGCGGGGCCCATCGGCGCCGAAGTTGTAAGCGCCATTGACGCTCTTAACGCCGAAGTCGATCAAGTTCTGCAATATTTCCGCAACGACAGCACGCAGGCCGCATTGCAATTTAAAAGCATTCAAACCAATGCCGAGCGCGCGCTTTCACTTAAACTCGACGCTCTTTACAAGAAAACCGGAACGATCAACACAGTGGAAATCCGGCTCGACAATCTGGAATATATTTATGGCGACGGCACTTCGCCCACGACGAACGTGAAGGGTTTTATCGGCGTCGATATTACTAAATTAGTATCCCAGCAGGAATTGAATCGCATTGTTCCTGAGGTTGAATCCTTCATCCAAAGTTTCGCCGCCGGATACACACGCCAGTATGGTGAGGCCGCCACGGTTGAAGCCGTCATTTCAGATAAAGGACAGGATAAACAGGGCAATTACATTTCGATTAAAGGCCAAATTTCCGTCAAACTTGATCTGACTAAACTTCCGCAGAGCATAAAGCTTGAGGACGTATTTTTGCGTGAGGCCACGGCCGCGCTGGAAGTCGACCTCACCAAGGGGCTGTCGGTCGATGTGAAAATTGTCAGTAACCCCGCCTACAAGGCGTTTCAGCCTGGCCAAGACGGCCTCAAAGAGGGTTTGGACAAACTGCTGGCGAAAGACCCCGAAACCATTAAAGAGATTGGCAAACTGTTTACCGATCTTGACCAGGGAGCGGGCCGAATTGTAAACGGCGTGAATTAATTTCAAACCCTTTACTGGCACAAGAGAGCCGTTTATTATCCCGCGGTGTCATTCCGAGCGTCATTTGTTTTGTATTCGGTTGCGGTACTCGCGGGATCAATCGCTATCTGGCCCTACCGCAAATCTTTCGCTCCGTTACAAGCGGGCACGGTCCGACTGTGCGTTGTGCAGCTGCCCAGCAACGGACTGTTGGCCATCGCCAAAGCCAAAGGCTTCTTTGAAGACGAAG
>JANMVK010000497.1:0-3466 GCA_031392725.1 Pseudobdellovibrionaceae bacterium | reverse complement strand
TGGATCTGGGCGTGTTTATCGAGACCATCAGTGAAAGCCGGTTGAAAGAGGATTTAGAAGTGTCCCCCCCACACAGAGCAACCGGAAGTGACCCAGAATGAGACACTCTCCCCTCGTGCTTTCGGAATAGTGGAAGGCGTTTTTATCAATATGTTAATCTTAAAGAACACTTCAGGAGTTTGAGTGAATCGTCCCGCCCTTCACTTTGCATTGCTGATCGTGGCTTTTTGCGCCATTCCGCTGGTCTATAACTCGTGCCAGGGCGGACTGTTCGGCAGCAAAGGTTTCTCCTCACTTAAATCCCACCAATGCAATACCGGAATGTACAAAGGCGCGGTTGCCAAGTTGAGCGATCAATCGCATCCCGACCCCTTTGCCGGTGGCAAAGTGCGGCTCAACGCCGAAAGCGCCCAGGGTCAAGGCAAAGTCGCAAGTGATGTGGTCTTAAAAAGCGGACAGCAATTGAGCGTGGTGATCGACAACGCCTGTTTGCAAAATTTAAAAGCCGAACTCGACACGACGCTGATTTCCAAAGCCGCGGCCAACTCCGGCCAAATGCTCGCCGATCTCGATCGCCAGGCTTACCTGTGGACGCTCGATAAGGATTACACAGAATCCGAACTCAGTGGCAGCGCGGATCTCGAACCCTGCGTGGTCGGAGTTTCATGGAACCAAAAATATAAAACTCAAGCGACCTTCACCGACAACAGCAGTTTATATCAAACTCACCTGGGCGCGATTCATGCCATGGAATCTTACGATTATTTTTACAACAGCACGGGCGGTATGGAACGCAACACGGGGGATCCGGTCATCATCGCCGTGATCGACACCGGCGTGGACTGGCAGCATCCCGACATTTACAATAATTTGTGGAAACATGCGGCCGGCATCGGCATCGACATCACCACGCTCGGCGGAACCGTCGACTACAATCCTTTTGATGCCTCAAGCATCGGCCACGGCACGCACGTCGCCGGCATGATCGGCGCGGTCACCGACAACGGCCAAGGCATTGTCGGCGGCATGCCCTTCCGCGGAAAAATCATGGCCATCAAATTATTCGCGAAAGATCCTGTGACCGGAGATCTCTCCACGACCTCGCAACACTTCTTCAATGCCATGCGCTTTGCCCATCTCAATGGCGCGCATGTGATTAACTTAAGTTTAGGCAGCATCAGCAACGGTCCCGCAACCGACGCCGTGGCTGATTCCGCGGTCACCGAGGCGTTAAACAAAGGCTTAACCGTAGTCACCGTCACCGGCAATGCCGATAGCGGAATGAACGGCGCTGAGTTGAACGGCTCTACTCTCACGGTGATTCCCGGAATATACGCCAACCGCGCCGGCGTCATCGGCGTAGGCTCGATCGACACCACCACCGGTAACAAAAGTTTCTTCAGTCACTACAGCACAACCTACGGTGACATCGCGGCACCCGGCGCCGATCAAGGCTCCACCGGCGTGTACTCGACCCTGCCCTTGGCCAACTCGGGCTATGGCCGCTTAGCCGGAACTTCGCAAGCCGCGCCGCTGGTCAGCGCGGCGGCTGGATTGGCCATTGGAATTATACGCGACGCTTACAAGGTGACTCCAACCCCGGCTGAAGTGGAGCGCCTGATCACGGCCTCAGCTGTAAAAGATCCAAAACTCGCGCCCTATTTCAAAGAAGGCAACCGTCTCGATCTGCTCCGCTTGGTGCAAAGAATCAACGCTGATTATCCCTACACGCGCAACACCAGCAGCGGATCTATTGACTTGTCCTCAGTCGGCTGTCCCTAGTAATATACCTCCATGCATTTTATTTTAGCCGCCTTGTTGTTCGCCAATGCAGAAGTTCCCGTGGCACTCGACAAGATTTGTGTTGAAGAGCTGAAGTCCCTTCCCGGCTCGGATTCCGCGGAGGATTTAACTCGCGCCTGCGCCCGTGTGCAACGGCTTGACGGCTGCACCAGCACCGATGGTCACCCGATCTTTCACTTCGACAAAATCGGCACCAGCAAGAACCCTAAAAAGATTTTAGCCAAAGCCCTGATTCATGGCGATGAACTTCTCAGCGGAGTGGTCGCGCGCGCCTGGATGGAACGCTTGGAGAAAATCGACCCGCGCAACACCTGGCGTGTGATTCCGGTGGCCAATCCCGACGGCCGCAGGGCCAAGACCCGCACCAACTCCCGCGGCGTGGATTTGAACCGCAATTTTCCCACCAAAGACTGGCAGGGCGAAGCCGTTCAATATTGGAAAACTAAAATGAAATCCGATCCGCGGCGCAACCCCGGTCTCGAGGCCGCGTCCGAAGTAGAAACTAAATGTTTGCTCAAACATCTGGATGAATTTAAGCCTGACTTTTTAATTTCGGTGCATACGCCTCTTGGCGTGCTCGATCTTGATGGACCGAAGATGAAAAATCCCCCCAGCTTTAAACCGCTGCCATGGACTCCGCTGGGAAATTTTCCGGGAAGCCTCGGGCGTTATATGTGGGTGGACCGAAAAATTCCGGTGCTGACGATTGAACTCAAAGGCAATGAAGATGTGCAAAAGCTCGAGGCCTTTGACAAGTTACAGGATATTTCGGGGACGATCGCCATTCAGGCGGATCAGTTGAAGAGCAAGCCCTAACGTTTAAGATCGGCTACCTGTTTTTCCAGCCGGTCCTGGCGGTAAAAGAGGTTGGTGAGCCCATCCATCATGAGAGCATTGCGGGCATTTTGTTCCTCAACGAGAATCTTGATTTCATGAATCTGCGATTTCAAACCTTGAACCTCGGATTTCACGCCGTGGATCTCGGACTTCATTCCATGGATGTCCGACTTCATTCCATGAAACTCCGACCTCACTCCGTGGATCTCCGCCTTAATCATAGCCTTGAGCTCGTCCCGCACTTGGACCAACATTTTTTGGGTGACCGGCACCTCAGCGGAACGCAAAGGATATCGAATAGATTTTGATTTTACATTTCGCTTAGCCATAATCATAGATCTAGCCTAGCAAAGCCGGTTCCCGCGCGCAAAGGCCCTAAATTTATTCCTGCGTCCGTGAGGTGCGAACCTCGGATCTTCGCGGACTTAACGCGCAAGAACGGGCTCCAAAAGGTGAAGGTCACAGCATTAGACTTCTTGTGCGCCAAAATATCCTTAACGCCCCATAGACATTTACTTGGCCCGGGCCAAGTAAATGTCTACAGAGCGTCACCTTCACTCATGTCGAAACTTCAAATTTACTGGTTTCTAAAAATTATGAATTCGAAAATGCACGGGCTTCCTGCGCATTTCAAACTAAAGAGTAATTAAACTGCGCGCCGCCGCTTTAAGTTTTTTACGGCCGCCAAGAAAACCAAGCTCCATCAAAAATGCGAAGCCGGAAACAATGGCGCCGGTTTCAAGGCACAGAGTTTCAGTGGCACACGCAGTCCCGCCGGTGGCCAGCACGTCATCGACGATGCACACCTTGTCGTTAGAGGTCAGCG
>JANMVK010000285.1:0-17779 GCA_031392725.1 Pseudobdellovibrionaceae bacterium | reverse complement strand
GGGCCACCAAATTTCGGCGGACGCGGATGCGACCACTTCCACCACATCGGGGTTTTGTTTATAGTGAGCGCCGCCTTCAGTCGTGGCGCAGGGAAGGTTGTGAACGTGCGAAGCATACGTCACACCTGGAGCCAGTCCGTTCAGCGAAGCGCGGACGATGGTCATATTGTCACCGCCTAAGCGCGAGATGGTCGCGTAGCCTCTGGCATTGGGCAAAGCCGCAACACCGGCCGCAAGGGGATTGAACTTTCCGCCCATCGTAATATTAGACCAAGTGGAGTGCATCAGACCGCAAGCCATTCGGGCACCGGCCGCATCATGAATCACCATGGATTGCGCCTCGGGGCGTGCATAATGTTTGTTGGTGCGCGCGTAACCTGCACCCGCGCCATTGACGTCACTGGCGGCAACGGCCGGCCAGATCTCGTTGTCGGCAAGCACCGCCGCGATTGAATAGTCTAATTTATAGTGACCGCCGCCGGCGGCGACATTGCAAATTGAATCATGCACGTGAATTGTGGCCGGTACGCTGGGAAGCAGGCCGAGCGCGTGAACAAAAGATTCCGTGGAGCCCGTGTAAGAATCGCGGACCATCATCATCCGGCCGGAAATGGCCATCCCGGCGGCTGTGCCGGCCGCGGTGGTTTTTAGTTCCCCCGCCGTGATGAAATAGCGGTTGTTGGCCGGCTGCAAAGGAGCAGGTGTTCCGCCGCCGCCGCCGTTGTTGCTACTTGAATCCGTATCTTCAGTTTTTTGTGCTTTGAAATATTGCTCAGGAGCGCAGTTCTGAAAGGCAAAAAGTGTGACACCAATTAAACCTACCGAACCTAATCCAAGGCCATAAGCCTTACGCCATACCATTCCATGCCTCCCCGACAAATTACGCACTTATTTGAGATTAGCAGGGGTTAAGAAGGGTTTAAAGTCCCTGACTGGACCATAGTCTCAAATCGACTTAAGCGCTTCAGGAGCGCATTTGGCCGTATCGGTATGAGATCGGTCTGGGCCGTCGGGCGACCTAGGTGAGCATATCGAGCGCTATAAGACGGGCTGCAAGCCGATCCGGGTCCCTAAAAAGTTCGACGTGAAAACCTAAATGCCGGGCCACTTCAATATTTGCGAGGACGTCGTCGATAAACAACGACTGTTCAGGCACGAGGCCATGCTTGATGCACAAATGGCGAAAAATTTCCGGGTTGGGTTTTTTTATTTTGATCCGGCCCGAAACCACAATGTCTTCAAAGTTCTGCAGAAAGGGAAAGCGTTGTTCCGCCACGGGGAATTTCTCAGCCGACCAATTGGACAGGCCCAACAGCCGGAACCGCCCTTGATCATAAATTTTTTCAAGAAGATCCACCGTGCCTTGAATCGGGCCATTGATCATTTCGCCCCAGCGTTCATCGTAGGCTTTAATGTGAGTGGCAAATTGGGGGTGCTTCACAATCAGTTGTTGAGCATTGGCGGCAAAAGTGACGCCCTCGTCGTGCCGCTCATTCCACGCCTGCGTGCAAATATGGGTGAGAAAGTGTTCCATTATAGCGGGGTCTTTAAAAATTTTGCGGTAGAGGTAACGCGGATTCCAATCGATTAAAACGCCGCCCAAATCAAAAATTACGTTTTTGATCATACTCGCGCCCTGGGGAATTTTCTGGATTGGCCAGGCGGACGAGGTGAGTGGTCAAGGTGGGATCGCCACTCTCGGCCATTTTCACCAGGCGGTCGGCCTCAGTGACTATATTAAGTGAACTCGCGCTCGCATCTCCGCGGGGCATGGTGAGAATATCGGCGTGGCGGGTGGTGAGCTCCTCGCCGGTGATATACAGCTCCTCAAACATTTTCTCGCCCGGGCGTACGCCGGTGAAGGCGATGGCCACTTCGTTTTCTTCGCGGCCCATAAGTGCGATTAAATTTTTCGCGAGATCCTGAATGCGGATCGGCTCACCCATTTTTAGCACGTTCACATCGCCGGGTTGCGAGAGGGTGGCCGACATCAGCACCAAACTCACCGCTTCCGGAATCAGCATAAAATAACGGGTCATATCGGGGTGGGTGAGCATTACGGGGCCGCCGTCGCGGATTTGTTTTTCCAGAGTGGGAATTAAGCTGCCGGAGCTGCCCAAGACATTGCCAAAGCGCACGGAGGAATATGGTTTTTTAGTTTTAAGACCAATATGCGTGGTGAGCAACTCGCACACCCGTTTGGTGGCGCCCATGGCGCCCACGGGATTAACCGCCTTATCACTCGAGATCATCACAAAGCGCTCGACTTGATAAGCCTCGCACAGCTGGAGAAGATTCCACGTACCGGCCACATTATTTTGCACGGCCGAGTGCACATTGGCTTCAACCAAGTGAACATGTTTGTAAGCTGCGGCGTGAAACACCACTTGCGGTTTAAATTTTTTAAAAGCGTGCTCGAGACCTTTTTGATCTTTTAAGTCACACAGCAGCGGTGCGACGGTGGAAAAATCTTCCGGGCGCGGACGCAGTTCGCAGTCGATTTCAAATAAATTAAGTTCGGAGTGATCGAGCAAGAGCAGTTTGGCCGGACCTAATCGCGCGATCTGGCGCGAGAGTTCCGCGCCGATACTGCCGCCGGCGCCGGTCACGAGCACCACACGGTTTTCAATTAAACTTTTAAGCGAGGGTAAATCGACCTCGGTTGAGGGACGGTTGAGAAGATCTTTTAACTCGACCGGCTTATAAAGAGCCTCACTGCGGGCGATGGAAGCCGCATCAAAGTGGGCGATCCGTTGAATCCGCACTTTCACTTTGCGGCCAATCACCACAATCTCACGCATCAACTCAGCCGGCGGCTGAGTGATGGCCACCACGAGTTCGGTGCAGCCCGAGCGGGTGAGCAGGGCCTCAAGATCGCTATGCTTGCCGAGAATCGGTAAACCCTGAATAATTTTATTTTGTTTATTGGCGTCGTCGTCGATAAATCCCAGCAAATCGCGGTCGCGGTTGGGATCACTCATTAAACGCTGGGCCAACAAACGCCCGTTTTGGCCGGCGCCGTAAATAATCAATTTTCCGAGGGTAACATGGCCTTTTTTAGGCTGCATTTGCCGCTCAAACAGCCGCCGCCGCAGCATACGCATGCCCATCAGTAACGAGGTCGCGACCAGCGCATCGATAATAAAAAACGAACGCGGCATCAGGCCGATTTCCAAACCAAGGTAGGTGATCGAGATATTGAGCGGCACCGAGAGGGCAACTGCCATAACTAAGCGTGAGGCATCGTCGGTGGAAATGTAGCGCCACATGCTGCGGTAAACGCCAAAACCCATAAAGCACAGCAGCCGAATGCCCACAAACACGGCGGCCAATTGATTCAGCACATGAATATGCTGGTAGAGCTTTTCCTCACCCGTGCGCAGCCACAGACTCGCGTAGAGTGAGAGCGTAAGCAAAATGGCGTCGGTCAGGACATGTTTCCAGCTGAACCGTTTTGGAGAAAAGTGCTTAAGAGGTGACTGCATGAATGGACATTTATTGCCTCTCGAGAGACTATCGTCAAAGCGACTTGTGAACGCATAGCGTCATCCGGTACCAATAGAGGATCTTTTCATTCGAGGAATCAGTGTCTAAGTTGAATTTTGCTCTCCTAGGTTGCGGCCGCATTGCTCCCAAACACGTCGACGCATTAACCAGTGGAGCCGTCAGCGGCGCCCGCTTAGCTGCAGTCTGCGATATCCAGCTCGACCGCGCAAAAGTGATTGCGGCGAAACATGGCGTACCGGCTTTTGCCTCCCACACCGAGATGATGGAAAAAATGGGCGACCAACTGGATGTGGTGAGTATTCTCACGCCGTCGGGTTTGCATGCTCAGCATGCGATTGATCTCACTAAATTCCGCAAGCATCTGGTGGTGGAAAAACCCATGGCGCTGACTTTGACCGACGCCGACCGCATGATTTCGGCGTGCGACGCCAATGGTGTGCGTTTATTTGTAGTGAAACAAAACCGTTATAATCAGCCGGTCAAAAAATTGCGGGAAGCCGTTGAAGGCGGACGCTTTGGCAAACTGGTGATGGGAACCGTGCGCGTGCGCTGGTGCCGGATGCAAAAATATTACGATCAAGATAAATGGCGCGGCACCTGGGCCTACGACGGCGGAGTGTTCGCCAACCAAGCTTCGCACCATGTGGATTTACTGCAGTGGATGATGGGCGATGTGGAATCGGTGTTTGCGAAAACTTCCACCGCCTTGGTGAATATTGAAACCGAGGACACGGGCGTGGTGGTTTTGCGTTTTAAAAATGGCGCCTTAGGAGTGATCGAAGCCACCACGGCCACCCGGCCCAAAGATTTAGAGGGCAGCATTTCTATCTTAGGCGAAAAGGGTTCGGTTGAAATCGCGGGCTTTGCGGTCAACGAAATGAAAACTTGGAATTTCACCGATGTCCAACCTGGTGATGCGGAAGTCGTTGAAAAATACCGCAACCAACCGCCCAACGTTTACGGCTTTGGCCACACAGAGTATTTAAACAAAGTGGTGGAGAGCATCCGCGAGGGCCGCTCGGCTCTGGTCGACGGTTTGGAAGGCCGTAAGTCGTTGGAATTAATTTCGGCGATATACGAGAGCGTGGAAACCGGCAAAGAAGTTTTCCTAAGATTTGTTCCTAAGAAGTGCAAGCTCGGTCAGATTTCAAATGTGGAAGTGTAAATGGACAAAATCCCATTCATGGATCTCGAAGCGCAATTTAAGTCCATTGAAGGACCCATTCGCCAGGCTATCGACGAAGTTTTAAGGACTAGATCTTTTATTCAAGGACCACTGGTCGATAAATTTAATAAAGAATTTTTGCGCATTCACGGCGGCAAATACGGAATCGGTTGCGCCAACGGCACATCGGCCATCACAGTCGCTCTGCGCGCGTTGGGTATCGGCCCCGGCGATGAAGTGCTAGTTCCCAATCACACCTTTATCGGCACCGCCGAACCGGTGGTGGAAGTGGGCGCGCGTCCAGTGCTGGTCGATGTCGATCCCGAATTTCATCAAATTGATTTGGCCGACGCCGACAACAAGCTAACAAAAAAAACCAAATGCATGATCCCGGTTCACTTGTACGGACTGCCCGAGCAAATGGATAAGATCATGGCCTTTGCCGGGCAAAAGGGTTTAAAGGTCATTGAGGACTGCGCCCAGGCGCAACTGGCTAAATGGAAGGGCGAGGCGGTCGGCACCTTCGGCGATCTCGCCACCTTTAGTTTTTATCCGGGAAAAAACCTCGGCGCCTTTGGCGATGCGGGATTTATTCTCACGCAAGATGAAAAGCTGTTTGATTTTGTTAAAAAATATATCAATCACGCGCGCGTGGACAAATACGTTCATGAGTTCTTCGGCAGCAATGTGCGAATGGACGGCATGCAGGGCGCGGTCCTGGCCGTGAAGCTGTCTAAATTGGCCGAATGGAGCGAGCGCCGCCGCGAACTGGCCAAAGCCTATGACGAGCAATTTGTCTCGAAGGGTTTTAAAGTTTTAAAGCCGCGTCCCGGTTCAACGCCTGTTTATCATTTGTATGTGGTCGAAGTGAGCAACCGCAAACAAGTGATGGCCGCATTTGATAAAGCCGGTATTGGTTACGGCGTGCACTATCCCGTGCCGTTGAATCAGCAGCCCGCGTTCGCGGCGATTGGATATAAAAAAGGCGATTTCCCCGTGTCGGAGAGAATGAGCGAGCGGATTCTTTCGCTGCCCTTCTTCCCGGAGATGACCGTTCTACAGATGGACACCGTAGTTAAAGAATTCTTGAAGGTGGCCCAAGCGTGAGCGGTTTGGTTTCGGTGGTGATTCCCTGCCGCAACGAAAGCAAGGCCATCGCCGAGACGGTGCGGGCTATACTAGGTTCCACTTATCCCTCAGTCGAAGTGTTAGTGATCGACGGAATGAGCGACGACGGCACCCGTGAGATTTTGGCTGGAATGGCAAACGCCGATCCGCGCCTGCGCGTAGTGGACAACGAAAAGAAATTAACTCCATTCGCATTTAACTTAGGGGTCCAACACGCTGGCGGCGAGTTTGTGCAGATCGTGGGTTCGCGCAATGTCTTGGAGCCTGATTACATTTCAATTTTAGTGGCGACTTTGCAGAGCCGGCCCGACGTGGCCTGCGTGGGCGGCGACTACCAACATGTTTATGATTCCGCCGCTGGACGTTTGATTGCTAAAGCCATGGAATCCAAATTCGGAGTGGGCGCCGGTAACTATCGGACCATGACAGAAAATGCTTACGTCGACACCGTTGGCGTCCCCATGTACCGCACCAGTATATTTAAAGAAGTGGGAATTTTCGATGAGCGCCTAACCCGCAATCAGGACGATGAATTTAATTTCCGCGTCGTACAAAAAGGCCACAAGATTTTGTATGTGCATGCGGCCAAGGTGACTTATTTGGTGCGCGGGTCTCTGACGAAGGCTTTCTGGCAGTTCTTTCAGTACGGATACTTTAAAGTGTTCGTGAATAAGAAGCATGGAGCGATTACTACTTTGCGGCAGATTGTGCCGGCGTTGTTTGTGGCGTTTTGGGTTTTGGGCATTCCTTTTGCCTGCTTTGCGCCGGGATTTCATTTTGTTCTGAGCTCGGTTGCGGCACTGTACATGTTTTTAGGAATTGTTCTCGCCGGTCGGGGCGTGGGTTTATTTTCGCGGCCGCAGATTATGCTGACTTGTTTTGTCCTTCATGTTGGCTATGGCTGCGGCTATTGGGCGGGGATTTGGGATTTCTTAGTGACGAATCGCTCACCTCGATTAAGCTTTCAGCGGCAGACGACTTAAGAATTACGCTTTAAGTTTTCTCCAGCTTACTCAAGCGATCAGAAAGACTTGTGTAGCCGTCGAGAACAAAAATATTTCTAGAATTTTGCTCTTCCATCAAAAGCCTGGTGTTGTGGACCTCGCTACTTAATTTCTGAACCTCTGCGATTACCTTGTGGAATTTGGAGCCCACATCATGGAATCTGGAATTCATGTCACTTCGGAAGGCCTTCATGTCGTGGCGTATGGATGTGGTTTCAGACTTGAGCTCATCCCTAACCTTATAAAGCATCGCTTTGGTGACTGGGACATTGGCAGACTTTCTGGGGCGATTGGATTTTGTAATACTTTTTGCCATTCGATTCTATACTCCATTGGGGATGAAATTGTAAACAGATCACGATGTTGGCATATGCAATGCCGACGCTGGGCCCGATACCGATCTATTTCGTTTTTAAGTAGAATATAGTCCGGGCTCCGGTCGGAGCCCGCCGGACTTAAGAATGTTTCTTAGCTAAATCAATCAACGCAGGAATCAATTTCTCTTTGCAGCAATCCAAAACCGGTTTCCAGCTGTCACTCTCAAGATCAAACTGCTTCTGTCCGCAAGCGCAGATTTTCATATAAGGCTGCGCGGGAGTTCCCATCACCAGCGTAAAAGGCTCAACGTCTTTAGTTAAAATCGCACCGGCTCCAACCATGGCAAATTCACCGATCTCCACTCCGCAACGGATAATCGCGCCGGCACCCAACGCACAACCGGGGCGCAGATAGGTGGGAGTGATCTTCCACCCCTTCACGCCCGCGCGGGGATACATATCGTTGGTGAACACCACATGCGGACCAATGAAAACGAATTGATCGACCTGCACGCCATCGTAAATGGAAACACCGTTCTGAATGCGCGCGCCGTCGGCGATGCTGACTTTGCCGTCGATGTAACAGTCCTTACCGATGTTGCAGTCTTTGCCAATTTTAGCGCCAGTGCGCACATGGGCGTAGTGCCAGATTTTTGAGCCGGCGCCGATCTCGGCTCCGGGTTCGACTGTCGCGGTGGGATGAATAAACGGGCTGCTCATGGCTTAAGAATCCGATTTCGCATGTATCGAAGTCAAGGTAGTCCCATTAACTGTTTACTATTGTGAAGCCGCATGATTAATTTGAGCATTATCCATCGACGACAGAGAGCGTCAAAAGGTGTCATGGCCCAAAACCCGCGCGTTTTAATTTTAGCAGATGGTGCGAGTATTCACACTCAGCGCTGGCTCGAGGGCTTGAGTGACGTCGGCACACTCGATCTGTTTTTGGTCTCGATGAATCCCGCGCCGGTGCGCCCGGAGATTTACAAAATCCGCCAGGTAAAACAGGTCCACCAAATCGCGCCGCCCAAAATCTCCGAGGGCGGAAATAATTTTCAGTACCTGTTTCATTTGCCAAGTATTTACAAAGTCGTGCGCAAGATTAAGCCGACCATTATCTCGGCGGTGTATTTGCCAAGCTACGGATTTATTGGAGCGCTGTTAAAGGGTTCAGCTAAGCTTGTGCAGTTTGTGGTCGGCGGCGACATTATGATTTTCCCCAATCAGAGCTGGGCCAATAAAGCGGTCACTAAATTTACTCTTTCGCGCTCCTCATTTGTGGTCAGCGCCAGTGAGACCATGTCGAGCCGGATCGTTAAAAATTTCAACTATGACCGCAAGCTGATTCTCACCCAACAATACGGGCTGGTCGATTGGGTGATTGAGTACCCGGAAAAAGCTAAAGATTTTGATTTTGCTTCCAACCGCGCTTGGGTGGCGAATTCCAATATCGATTATTTTCTGAAAATTCTAAAGCAGCTGCCTCAAACAAAACCCGCGCTGATCGGTGCCGGAGTGCCCGGGTCAGAAACGCTGACCGTGGCGATTAACACCTTGTCCGACAAAATCGACGGTTGTGAATTACTGGGCGGCTTGCCCTACGAGGAAAATATCGACTACGTGGCGCGCAGCCGGTTTTTGGTGTCGCTCACGTGCAGTGATGGCGCTTCGCTGTCCGTAATGGAAGCCATGGCTCTGGGAGCGGTTCCAATTGTGTCGGATATCGCGCCTAACCGCGAATGGATTGAAGATAAAGTGAATGGCTTTTTGGTTCCGCTCAATGATGTCGCGGGAGCGGTGAAATGCTTCAAGACCGCTCTTGCATTGTCGGACAGTGAAAGAGCGGAAATTATCCGCAGGAACAAGGCAATTATTCACGACCGTGGCTCTTTGAAACGCAATATGAATAAGGTCGGCAAATTGTTGGTTGAATTGGAGGCCATGTGAGAATTCTATTAACCGGTGCCAATGGAAATCTAGCGCAGGCCATTCAAAGATTGGGTAAGGCTCACGAGTTCGCGCCGGTCACGCGCAGCAATTGGAATGAGATTGCCACTAAGCTGCGCGAGGGAGATGTGATCATTCACGCGGCCAGCGATCTAAAAACTTCCGCCGCCCGTGACCCGGAAAAATTAATGCAATCCAATTTAATGTCGACCGTGGAATTGCTTAAGGCTGTGGATAAGACCAAGCCGGCACGTTTTGTATTTATCAGCAGTTGCGCCGTTTACGGACACGGCGAGATCACTAGAGAAGACATCCAGCCGGCGCCGATTTCTTTAAACGGCGTGACCAAGTTGCTCAATGAGAAGCTGGTCGCGGAATTCTGTGAATTCCGAAAAATTGATTACAATATCTTGCGCGTGTTCAATACCTTCGGCGGAAACGATCAATTTTCCATTATCCACCGGTTGAATCAAGCGAGCGAAGGCAAGTCACCGTTTATGCTGTACAACAACGGCCTTTCGCAGCGGGATTTTATTTTTGTCGAGGACGCGGCGGCGATAGTTCTAAAACTGCTAGAGAAAAATCCAGCCCAGCGGATTTTAAATGTCGGCTCGGGCGAGGCCACAAAAATCAGGGATATCGTGACTGAATTTCAAAAAAAGCATCCCAAGTTCGAAGTGGTATCCAGCAAACGCGAAGAGGCGGAGTACTCGCGCGCGGATATCACGCGCTTGCGCGAGCTATTCCCAAGTTACCAATTCCGCAGCGTTTTAGATTTTGTTCGGGGCTGATGCCAGCCGGGCGACGTTTTTATAAATTAGAAAAATTCCGAAGATGTAAGCCAGCACGGTGAGTAGGCTTGAGCCGGCGACGGTTCCTTCAAAAGTCCCAAGAATAAAATATCCACCGATCAATCCGGACAGACTGGCTGCAAAAATGGCCGCGGACACTAACAGATCCTGCTTTAACTCACGTAAGACCAAAAACAGACTCTGTCCCGCAATGTAAAGCATTCGGAAAAACATCAACGGCATTAAAATCATCAAGAACATGCCCGAATGTTCCCACGCTGCGCCAAAGGCCTTGGCCATTAAAGGCTGGGCGAAGATGCACACAAGTATTGTTGGAACAATCATGGTCAAACCCAGGATTCGCAGCGTAAGCAGAAAGATCCGCTTCATATCGGATTTCTCGGCGGACAACATCCGCCGGTAATACACCACCGACAAAGCGCTGTTTAAGATCGCGTTTGGCGCTTCGGTCAATCGCTGGGCCAGGTTGTATAGGCCTAAGGCCTCAACTGAAAATAGCGAGGAATATATTAGTGGTGGTAATTGAGCTGAGAGAATCTGAAAAATTGTCGCCGGGCCATTCTGCGAGGGGAAGTCGCGGTATTTTTTTAGCAATGCGACCGTGTGCGAATTCGGAATGGAAATCTTTAGAGAAGAGAATGAACCATTGGAATAAAGCATATAAAGCGACGAAGCCAAAATTCCCAACAGCTGCGCCCAAATCAGGCCGTACAGATCCCACGAGGCAAAACCAATGGACGCGGCAATGGTCACCAGCTTTTCAAAAATATTGCGAATCGAGAGCGATTTCAAATTTCCCAGCTGAATGGCCCATTGGTTCTGCACCTGGATCTGGGCATTGATCACCGCGCCCACAGCGACACAGGCGCCGAACATGATTCCAGACGGCACCGTGCTGACCAAAAGGTGAATGGGGGTCAGGCACCAAAGCAGCAAAAATATCGAAGACACTATAAGCGAAAACAGCCAGGCAATCTGCGCCAGCCCCAGCACCTCGGCAGCGTCCTTAACAGCCGGAATCGCCACCTCCAGCCTTAAGGTGGAAAACAGGCCGATAATGGTCGACAGGGCCCAGAACACGGCGAAAATGCCAAAACCCTCGACCGGGTAAACCCGGGTCAGAATTGGCATGGAAAGCAGGCTGAGAGCGTTGGAAATGACGACGCCGCTTAGAAGCGAAAAGAAGTGATAGCGCCGCAGGGACTCGATAAAGGTTCGCATTGGTCTCCCCACATTATCATAGACGGTTTTGGGAGCCTATGGCACTGTTTGCCTAACTCAAAATATGAATGAAATTTACTTTCCAAGGCATCAAAGCCGCTTTTTTAAAATGGGAGATGTGGGCAGCCATCCACAGTTCCGCCACCTGGACCAGCCGCCCGAGGGCTTTGGCTTTATGTCTGAGGCCATGGGTTATAGGGAATGGTTTAAATCCCTGCCCAAGGCGCTGAAAGCGGCCTTTGAATCGTGGCTGGCGATTATTAAGTTTGGTGCCGCCAATCAGGTTTCGATTTTTCGGACTCTTGGTTTTATTTGGTCGCGGGGTTTGAGCTTAGTTCCTGCGCCGGAGGGAATGAAGACCTTTTTGCCGACGTATCCCTTCACGCATCAAAATGAAAAGTGGTTTCTCGAGATCGAAGACGTCACCACGCTGTTTCGGCCCTATATTATGAATGGGCAGACTGAAAAAGTGAAAGTGCGGGATTTGGAGTGCTATCCGCTGATCAAGAATCTTTTGGAGTCCAAAAACTGCTTAGGGATTATGACTCATGTGCAATCCACTAAGGATTCGATCAACAAGATCTTCTCGAGCCCAGACATTGATAGCAAAACCACATTTTTGCCCGCGCCTTACATTCCCACGGTAGAAATTTCCGAGTCCGAGCTGAATCGGACCCGCGCTAAAGGTACCATTCAGTTCTTTTTTAATAATTCTTGGCACCAAGACGCGGTGAATTTTTATTTGCGCGGTGGAGTTTCCATTCTCGAGGCATTTGAACGGGCCTTAAACAACAAACTGCCGGTGCGCTTGGTGATTCGCTCTAAGATTCCGAAGGAACTTAAAGACCGCTTTGGCCATTTACTGGCCCATCCCCAGGTTGAGTTTGTAAATAAATTCCTGCATCAGGACGAGTATTTAAAGATCCTCAGCGCTAGCCATTATTTCTTGCTGCCTTCGGCGCGCCTGCATGTGGTTTCGCTGCTAGAATCGATGTATCTAGGCGCGGTTCCAATCGTGTCCGATGGCTGGGGCATTTCCGAATACGTAACGGCGGGGCAGAACGGTTTTGTGGTACCTGGCGTTTATGGCAAGGTGTCCTGGGTGGATGAAGTGAGTGGGGAATTGCGTGAGAACTACGGCCCCATGTACAAACAGCCCGGGCTTCTCACCGAGGGCCTCTACAAGGTGATCGAACAAGCCACCAAGGCCGATCACGCAGCCCTGTCGCTCAGCGGCCATCGCAATGTGCGTGATCAATATTCCATTGAGAAATTCAATCCACGCTTCTCTAAATTTTTAAATTCAGGTTTAGATTTATAGTTTCTTAGCCAGCCAATAGGCCGTGACTAAGAGCGGGAAGTTGCTGGGCGTATAATACGATTCTTCATTCTCCAAAATCTGGATCGCGGATTCCGACATCACATCTTTTAACAAATTCATTTTTGGTTTGGTAGCGGAGTGCAAATGATGGCCCAGTCCATTGCGTAACCAACTCTGTGCATCCAGCGCAAACGCCAGCTTGACCCGGTTGTTGACGATAGAATCGGGAATTCGATTTTTAGCCATTTTGCGCAGAATCCACTTGCCATAGCCATTGCGGATTTTTAATCGAGTCGGCAACGCCAGTCCCATTTGCATCACTCTAAAATCCAGAAACGGCATCCGGCTTTCCACCGAATGACCCATGGAATTGCGGTCCTCATAGCGAAGCAAAGTAGCCAAGCTGCCAAAACCCACATCGGCCATTTGGCGTGAACGCAGGCTTTTGTATCCGGCAAAGCCAATATTTAAATTACGGAAAGCAGCGTCGCGGAAAGGTGTCGCCATGGGCTCGCTGCGGGCGTAGCGGCGGAAATAATGCGCCAACATTTGCGGCGATCCCATTTCCGCGGTCAGCATCCGCGCCAAACCATAGGAAGACTTAATCAGTTCCCACCATTGCTTCTTCTGCAACTGATCGCGAACGTTGAAAAACTGAAACTTGCGGTAGCCCAAGAACACTTCATCAGCACCTTGGCCGCCAATCGACACGCGATAGCCGTGGCGATGAATCTCTTCAAACACCCGGTTCTGCGCCATCACGCTGGGGTGGGCAAAGGGCGCGCCTTGCGCGGTCAAGGTCTTCTCAAAGGTCTCAACTAAGTTTTCATTGTTGATATCGACAAAGTGCAGTTTCAATCCCAAGTTGTTGGCGGCTTCTTGGGCAATGCGGCCTTCGCTGTAGGGATTTTCCATGGAGCCAAAGGTAAAGGCCTCTTTAGGGCGGTTGACCTCTTCAGACATTAAATAGGCGAGTAAAGTTGAATCCAGCCCGCCACTTAGGGAAATCGTGGTGGGCACATCGGCGCGCAGGCGCAAATGAACAGCCGAGCGCAAACGCTCTTCCAAGCGCAATAAGATCTGCTCATCGCTAAGCTCGGCCAAGATATGAGCTTCTTGCTCCACTTCGCCTTCAAAGTCGTAATAGCGGAATGTCTGAACCTTGCCATCTTGCAGCTCTAGATAGTGGCCGGGCGGCAGCGAGTTAATGTCATTAAAGGGCGAAGAACCATCAGAATCTTCGTACAAATTGTAAACATGGCCACGCGCCAAATAATCCAAGTTAAAGCCAAAGCGGAAAAACTGAGCCAGCGCCGTGGTGTTGGAGGCGAAAGAGAAATAATCGTTCTTATTAACATAATAACAGGGCTTAACTCCGTAACGGTCGCGCACCAGGATCAATTTTTTGAGATTGGGATCCCAAACCGCAAAGGCGAACATTCCCACAAACTTATGAAACGAAGCCACGCCCCACTTCAAGTAAGCCTTTAACAAAACCTCAGTGTCGCTTTGAGTATTGAACTGAACGCCGAGACTTTTGAGTTCATCGCGAATTTCAATGTAGTTATAAATCTCGCCGTTAAACACAATGCAGGCGCCGGATTGCAAATCCACAAACGGTTGATTGGACCGGTCGGTTAAATCGAGGATCGCTAGGCGGTTGTGAGCTAAAGAAATTTTAAGGTTCGAAGCACTGAATTCTATGGAGGAGGAGTAGTCGGGACCACGCGGAACCTGATCCTTAAGGATCATAGGTAATAGTAGATCAAGTTTGTCTTGATGCCTTACAGCGCCACCGATGCCACACATGAGTTTAAATATGTCTGATTTCCCAAAATAACAGAACCATTGGCTTTATTAATGTGTCGAGTCATGCAAATTGACTAAGCGCGTTTTAATGAACGGAATTTGAAATTGTCCGGCAGCGGAACAGTGTGGCAAGTTAGCCGCTGTGCCAGCAATTTTAGCTTAAGGATTCAGCAATGATCATCAGCCAGACGCCGTTTCGCATTTCATTTTTCGGCGGCGGAACCGATTATCCAACCTGGTATCGCGAGCATGGCGGCGCCGTTTTTTCCACGACGATTAATAAATATGTTTACATCACCTGCCGCCATCTCCCGCCATTTTTTGAGCACAAACATCGCATCGTATATTCGAAAATTGAAATGGTCAGTGAGTTGTCTGAGATCGATCATCCTTCTGTTCGCGCGTGTTTTCGTGAAATGGGAATCGAAGATGGTCTAGAAATTCATTATGACGGCGATTTGCCCGCCCGCTCAGGTATTGGGTCTAGCAGTAGTTTTACGGTTGGTTTGTTAAATGCGTTGTCCGCAATGCGCGGTCAGATGCGTTCGAAACAGGAGTTGGCCGAGCAGGCGCTTTTCATCGAGCAAGAGGTCATCAAAGAGGCTGTGGGATCGCAGGATCAGATTGCGGCGGCTTATGGTGGCTTGAACCGGATTGATTTTCATACGAATGGTTCATGGTCGGTTAAGCCGGTGATTGTTTCGCCGGGGCGGGTCGAGGAGTTTAATGATCGATTAATGCTTTTCTTCACAGGCCAATCACGGATCGCTTCAACTGTGGCCACTTCAAAAATCAATAATTTAGAGATCATGGGTGGTCACGTTCGCAAGATGTACCAGATGGTCGATGAAGCTCAGAAGATCATGCAGAGTTCAGGCGACTTAGATGATCTGGGGCGGATGCTTCATGATACTTGGCGCTTAAAGCGGGAGCTGTCGGAAAAAGTGTCCAACTCAGCGATTGATGAGATCTACGAAGCCGGGTTGAGCAATGGCGCTCTAGGCGGCAAGATCTTAGGCGCGGGCGGCGGCGGATTTGTATTGTTTTATGTTCCTCTTAAGAAGCAAGAGCAGGTTCGCCAGGCTCTACGCGGATTACTTGAAGTCGACTTCCGTTTTGAAAACAACGGCTCACAAATTGTGCACTACAATCCCAGCTCGGCCATTTATAAAGGCTCACGCGATCGCAACTGGAATTCTCATCCGGTCGGCGAAAAAACTGCGGAATTGTAACTAAAGATGGTCGCGGCGATAAACCAGTTTTTTTGTTTTCACCGTAAGAATCTTCTGATGAATCTTGTTATGCGGAATTTTAAGATCAAGTACCGGGGTTCGGTTCTCGGATATTTGTGGACCTTGGTGATTCCGCTCTCGCAGGTCGTGGTGTTTTATTTTGTTTACCAGGTCGTACTAAAAATCCCGATACCCAACTATTTAGCATTTATTGTAACTGGGATTATGCCGTGGGTCTTTTTTGCGTCCACGGTAAATGAGAGTCTGGAAAGCTTGGTCGCTGGCCAAAATCTATTGAGCCACGTCCCCATGCCTATTCAAGTTTTTCCGGCGGCCACCGTGCTAACCAACTTTTTTAATCTTCTATTGGCCTTCCCGATTATTTTCGGCGTTTTGTTGTGGTCAGGAATCACCCCCAGCTTCACCATGATTTTGGCGGTGCCTTACCTTGTGGGTCTTTTTTTGTTCACCTATTGTTTGTCCTTTATTCTAGCCTGCCTGTTTGTGCTATTTCGGGATGTTAAATATATTTTCAGCATATTTTTGAATTTGTGGATGTACGCAACGCCGGTGCTTTACACCATTGATTTAGTGCCGGATAAATTCCGCTGGATCTTTTTTGTGAATCCACTCACTGGCTTTTTCGTTGGCTTTAGAGATGCGCTGATCAATCAGCGGCCCACCGATCCGAGTTTGATCATTTCGTTTGTGGCCTGGACCGCTGGATTATTTTTGATCGCAAATTTCGTCAGGTCTCATCTGTCGGCCAAGTTAGTGGAGCGGCTATGAGTTTGCCGGTCGTGGAACTCAAAAATGTAAACAAGCGATTTTCTTACACGCCCAATCGCCCGGAAAGCGCCAAAGAGCTGGCCATTAGCCTTTTGAACGGCAAATACTTCAAGCTCAAGCGGGAAACCAAAGTCGTTCTGGATGATGTCAGCTTTAGCATTAACAAGGGTGAAGTTGTCGCCATTATGGGCCGAAACGGCGCCGGAAAAAGTACGATGCTTAGAATACTGGCCGGCATTTATCAGCCGGACAGCGGCGAAGTCGTCGTACGTGAGCGGGTGGCGCCGATGGTGGCGCTCGGCGCCGGATTTCACAATGATTTGTCCGGCTATGAAAATATTTTTTTAAATGGTTCGATTATGGGAATACCAAGAGCCGAACTGAAGGCTTTGGCCAATGACATTATTGAGTTCTCCGAGCTCGGCAATCACATTCATTATCCCGTAAAAAATTATTCCTCAGGGATGACTCTGCGTTTGGGATTTTCGGTGGCGGCCTTTGTCGACGCCCCAATTATGGTATTAGACGAAATCCTTACGGTGGGCGATGAAGGTTTTCAGCGAAAATGCCTGAAGAAAATTAGTGAATTGTTTCAAAGTGGCCGCACAGTTATTTTGGTCACTCATGATCCCAATCTGGCAAAGAGCTTTTGTAACCGCTGTATTGTGCTGGAAAGCGGTAAAGTGGTTTACGATGGCGCTCCTGACCGTGGTGCGCGAATGTATTCCGAGATGTTCGTCTAAAATTATTTTTTAAAAAGTGCTTCTTCCACACCCGCGCAAATCGCATGACCGATTACAATGTGGCACTCCTGAATTTTCGGAGTGACCGTCGACGGAACCATAATCGCAAAATCGCACATCTTAGCCATTTCAGTGCCTTTGGCGCTAGTTAGCGCGACGGTTGTAATTCCCATGGACTTAGCCTGTTCAATGGCTTTCTTTACATTGGGGGAGCCGCCTGAAGTTGAGATGCCAAAGAAAATGTCGCCCGGCTTGCCTTGGGCTTGGACCTGGCGTGAAAACAAATTCTCATATCCATAGTCGTTACCAATCGCCGTCAATATGGAAGTGTCGGTACTGAGAGCGATAGACGGTAATCCTGGGCGGTCAAAATAAAAGCGCGAGACAAATTCCCCGGCAATATGTTGAGCGTCGGCCGCGCTGCCACCGTTGCCGGCTAATAGGGTTTTATTTCCTTTTTTATAAGCGGCAATGCAGGCGTCAGTCACCTTAGCGACCACGGCCATCACGGAGCGGTCCTCGACTAATTTCATCTGGGTTTGCAATGAGGATTCAAATTCCTTACGGACAAATTCCATGGCATTAAACATTAGAGCTCTCCTTGTTTGATCCCGCGAACCGCTGTGCGGCTGAGCAGCCAATCATAAGTTTACTTTAAGCCCGCTTCCAGGCCAATCTCAGGTTTAAATCCGAGTTTCTGAACTTTTGATGAATCGAGCAGCTTGCGCATGCTCCCGTCAGGCTTTGTGGTGTCAAATTTTAGGTCGCCGTCAAAGCCGACCAC
>JANMVK010000478.1:0-5112 GCA_031392725.1 Pseudobdellovibrionaceae bacterium | reverse complement strand
TGGATCTGTAAGGTGTCCTTGCCGTATTCCAGCTCGTAGGAGTGCGACAGAGTGGCGTAGGGAAGTTTTCCCGGCTTGCGCACCAATACCATACCCATGCCGAGCTTCATGGCTACGGCCGCGCCTAAAATAAAACCACGGCTTTCAATAGAGGCCAGGCGCGTGGTTCCCGGAGGCACCAGTTCCGCCAAATGACTGATCATGCTCTGAAACGCTTGGGGATGACTGAGCACCGGAGTGATGTCTTTAAACAAAATACCGGGCTTGGGAAAATCCGGAACATCGCGGATGAGTTTTTCAATCTGCAACATGGACATTGAAGGGGTCATTCAAAACTCCATTTCTTAAAGCCTTTGCTCTCGGCCTTTTTCAGATCCTTAGCGGAAATCTCAAACACGTTGGCGGTGCCGGTGCTGGAACCGCACACTTGAATGTGCATCAGTCCGTCCGGTTTCTTGACTGAAGAGAACACTTGAATACCGGCCATTTCTTTGGCCATCACGTCAGGTGACACGGCCTTGCCGCCGCCACACTGTAAACTGCCGTCATATTTATATACCATCACGCGGCCATTGCCGTTATCCGCCGCGCCCTTGGTCGCGGGTTCAGGTGCCGCTTCGACCGGAGCCGCCGCTTTTTGCACATCTTGTTTGCGCCGGCAATGCCCCTGCGTGCAGCTTAAACTCAAACCCGCAAGCGTCGCGGACAGCAACACCGCTGATAATTTTATTCCCACGGCCAATCCTTCGCGAAACGTTTCCAACTGGCGCGCAAGGCGAACAAGTTGGCGTCAGTCGACATAAAATAAATTTCTCCGGTGATCGGATCCAGAGTCGCGCGCGAAGTCACTCCCCGTCCGGGAGCGAACTCACTTAAAAAATCGCCCGTGCGCGCGTCGAGAAAGCGCAAGGCGCCTTCCATTTCGCCGACCATCAGCACGCCTTTGTAGAGAACGGGTCCCGTGGCGATTCCGCGGGGGTTGTCCTTACTCCAAATGACTTTGCCGGAACCTTTGTCCAAAGCCATGGTTTTGCCGGTGCTGCTTGAGAAATAGAGCAAATTACCCTGCAATAAAACTTCATCGAATCCGCCCTCATCAACCATCCACGCGATTTTGCCGTCCAAACGGCTGACTGAGTACAAGGCGCCGTCATAGCTCGAGACATACACGCTGTCGCCGTCCACGATGGGCGCGGCATCCACGTCACGGAAGCGCTTGTTACGGTTTAGGTTGGCTTCCCACACGATTGAACCCGAGGATTTATTAAGAGCCACCAATGCGCCGTCGGAAAATCCGATCAACACCAAGTCCCCCGCCAAAGCCGGCTGTGAACCGCCCCGTACGGAAATATTGCTCGCTTCTCTACGATTATAAGTCCAAACCAGTTTTCCGGTCTTAGCATTCAGCGCGTGAGCCACGTTATTGCCGCTCAACACATAAACAATCCCGCCGCGCACCAGGGGTTTGGCAATGCCCTCGGCCTTGAGCGGATAAGACCACAGCACTTTTCCGGTTTCACATTGAACGGCGTAAAATTGTCCGTCGCCCGCGCCAAAGTACAAGACGTCCTCGGCCAATTGGGCTCCGCCCTCGACGCCGTCTTTTATTTCCATGCGCCAGCGGGTGTGGGCCGTATTGCGGTCGTAGGCCACGACTCCGTCAATGGCGTTGCCCGTGATCACCAGTTTCTCGGTCAAAATCGGCGCGAAACGGTGAATTCTGCGCCCGCCTAAATATTCTTGCTCATTGGTGCCGCGCACCCAGCGCTTTTCCACTACAAATTGATTGGGGCTGGTTTTTAGCGTGGAACAGGAGATCACAGTGGCGGGAAGCAAAATGGCTAATATGATTCTTAACATCAGCCCCGCGCTTTCATTTCCAGCAGCCGCAGATACTGCGAGGCGCTTGAAGAGGCTTCAGTATTGGGAAAATCGCGGCCCAATTTCTCATAGGTTTCCTTGGCCTTAGTCGCGTCGCCCTTAATCTCATAGGCGATTCCACTCTTTAACATGGCTTCCGGATGAAATGGTTTAAGGTCGGCGGCGGTCAACACTTCGCTATAAAGCTTAATGGCGTCATCCGGTTTGTTGTTCTCGAGCAAAACCAAACCGTAGTGCATGCGCCAGAATCCGCCGAGCAAATCTCCCGTGCCGGGAGTGAAACTGGGCACCTTTAACACATCAAGGGCCTCTTGAAATTGCTTCTGCTGCACTAAGAAATACGACAGATTGAGCGCCGACACCATCCCCGCGCGGGTGCTGGACTGGCCCTTCAGTTCCGCTTTCAATGAGCCCACGATCGCCGCATAATCCTTCGCGAAATCCACTGGCCGGGCTTCGTCAGCCACGGCGTTGCTTTTACCCGATAGGCCCGCCAGGCCCTGCATTTTCTTAGCGCGCTCATCACGGATATCCGACTCGGCCTTTTTCAACTTAGCTTCCATTGTGTAAAGGCTTTCAGCCGCGGACGCTTCCTTATGGGAATGCCAGTACGTATAGCCGGTGTACCCCAAGCCCAGAACGGCGCCGACAAAAACAAACGTGCCCACGGTCTTGGCGTGCGATTCAATAAATCGTAAAACCTGGTCGCTGACACTGACAAAGGCGTCGGGCTGCTTGATCGAATCTTTAAAATCGCTCTTTTTGCTCACTTAAAACCGCTCCTTATTTTTGGCGATTGGTCATTTCTTTCAGAGTGGAAAACGGACGGGCCATGCGGCCATGATGATGCTGGCGCAAATTGGCAATGGACTTGATGCGCTTTTCCGCCAGACGGTCGGCGGCGCGGTGGGTGGCGATTTTTTCATCGCGCGAAATCTGAAACACCTGCATCAAGTTGTCATAGACCTGTGTGGTCTTTTCAAACGCGCGCTCGCGCGAATAGCCTTCGAGCTCGACAAACACATTCATCAAGCCGCCGGCGTTGATCACGTAATCCGGAGCGTAGAGAATTCCCAGCTCCAGCAGCGCGTCGCCATGACGGTGCTCAGCCAATTGGTTGTTGCCTCCGCCGGCCACGATTTTACACTTTAATTTGGAAATAGTTTGATCATTGATCACAGCACCCAAGGCGCACGGCGCGAACACATCGCACTCACTGACCGTAATGGTTTCGGGATCGACGGCTGTGAGATTGAATTTCCCGGTGATTTTCTCCACCCGTTCTTTATCAATATCGGCCACCGTCACCAGGGCGCCCTCTTTGACTAAATACTCAACCAAGTTGGCGCCCACGTTGCCCAGACCCTGCACCGCGACTCGCACGCCTTTTAAGGTGTCGGATTTTAATTTTTCCTTAACCGAAGCCTTAATCCCCATCAACACGCCGTGGGCGGTGAACGGGGACGGATCGCCGGAACCGCCGAAGGACACAGGAATGCCCGTGACGTAAGGAGTTTCCATAAAAACATAGGCCATATCGTGAACCGTGGTGCCCACATCTTCGGCGGTGATATATTTTCCGTTTAACGAATTCACATAGGCGCCGAATGTGCGGAACATGGCTTCGGTTTTATCTTTTTTAGGATCGCCGATGATCACGGCCTTACCGCCGCCCAAATTTAATCCCGCGGCCGCGGCCTTATAGGTCATGCCCTTTGACAAACGCAACACATCGACCAAAGCATCTTCTTCGGTTTTATACGGCCACATCCGCGTGCCGCCCAGTGCGGGTCCCAGAGTTGTATTGTGCACGGCGATGATGGCCTTTAGGCCACAGTCTCTATCATGGCAGAAGACAACTTCTTCGTGATCCCCATGTTTCTCAAGCAGTTCGAATGTAAGCATAGGGGCTGAGAATAGGTTTAAGTCCCCGCTCGTTCAAGAAATAATGTCCTGCTTTTAGAGGCTATTGGCGCACAGAGCTAAATTACTGACACATCCAGAATTGAGCTGGAGGAACATAGGGACTATACGTCAGCGCGCTTCCCGCGGCACCAGTGCCGACGGGAGCTCCGCCCGCATTGCCATGGCCGGTCCCACTGATGGAATTGGAGCAGGCCAGTGCGAAGCTAAATCCCGCGCCGCCACCGCCAAAATTTCCCGAGCCCTGCGCCCCGCCGCCTGACGCATTAAAATTAATGCCACTGCCGGAGAGATCGTTGGTTACAAGATTAATCGTTCCGCCGCCGCCGCCGGCGCCGGCCGTACTCCACCCAGGGTTACCGTTGGCCCAAAACGCTCCACTATTGCTGATCGTTTTATTTGCCACCACGGCAATGATTCCGCCCCCGTTGCCCTGACTGGGAGGGCCGACTGAGGCGCCGCCGCCGCCGAAAAGCATGCGCAACGTGCCACTGGTTGGAACGGCAGAATTACCGACTCCCCCATTGGCCGCGCTGCCGCCGCCGCCATTACCTAAACCGCCGCCGCCGCCGTCGTTATCGCCACCGATGTCACTCACTAACGTGGCACTGGGCGCCCTGCGCTCGCCGGCTCCATGTGGAATTGTGTTGGCTCCGCTCTGATAACCTTGTCCGCCAACATTGATGCCGTCACCGGAGCCGCCCAAACTAAATGTGCCGTTGGCGCGGAGAGCAACAATGCCGCCACCGTTAACGCCGTAGTCAAAGGTCTGCGTGCCGAGCTCTCGCCCAGTTAAATTAATATTGTGAAAATGCGGCACTTGGACGACTTGCACATAGCAAAATCCTGTACTGTCGGGCGAATTATTAAGTGGAGTGGCCATCAGCGCGTCGGCGAAAGTGCCGCGCGCAATTTTGAGCGTGGCGCCTGAATTGTATAACAACCTCGCGAGATGGGTCATACCCACGTCGATATTTTGACCGTTGAAAGTGCCGCACGCGGAATTGCTTGAGGCGCCGTTGACGATCAACATAACTTCCCCGCCGGCATTAAAACTTGAGGCACTAGTTACGGTCATTGACGTGTAATCATCAGTTACCGAGTCGACCACCAAAAGCCGTTGCGAAAAGCCGCCAAAGTTACTGGCAAAATCCAAAGCCCCACCGGGTCCCGACCAATCCGCCGTGCTGGGCGCCCAGCCGAAGTGCTCGATTCCGCCACAGGATCCGCTCAAGCAATCACCCTGAACATATTTGCCGAGGTACTGCTTTGCGCCGCCCGCCATCCGGTACGCGCACGCGGCGAAGC
>JANMVK010000471.1:0-5234 GCA_031392725.1 Pseudobdellovibrionaceae bacterium | reverse complement strand
GGCGGCGGCGACGCCCCCGGTTTAAATGGTGTGATTGAATCCTGCTGCCGCAGTCTGCTGCAACAAGGCTACAGCATCGTTGGAATTCAGGACGGCTTTGAAGGCGTATTCGACGGCCGCACCATTCAAATCACCGAAGATACAATCAAGGGAATTCACGCCGAACCCGGAACACTGCTCGGCACTTCCAACAAGTCGCCGACCCAAGGCCGTGAAAAAGAATTTGTCGAGAAATTCCAAAAACTCGAGTTGGACGGCTTAATCGCGCTCGGCGGAGACGGCACATTCAGCGGCATTCAAAAAATGAGTCAGCAAATCAAACTCATCGGTGTGCCGAAGACAATCGATAACGATCTCGCCGGCACCGAAATCACTTTCGGCTACGACACCGCCTGCGCGGTCATCGCCGAAGCTGTCGATGCCTTAAGATACACGGCTGACGCCCATAAGCGGGTGATCATTATAGAGGCCATGGGCCGCACCGCGGGCTGGATCGCGCTCGGCGGGGGACTGGCGGGCTACGCCGATTTAATTTTAATTCCCGAACGCCCCTTCAAACGCGAAGAGCTGGCAAAATTTATTAAAGACAAAAAAACCAAGCAGCGCGGAATGGTCGCGGTCGTGTCTGAGGGCGCTTTCGCCCAAGGCGAATCCCCCGAAGTCGCTTTCCGGGTCGAAGGCGCGCCGCAAGCCGAACGCTACGGCGGCATCGCCTACTCGATGGCCAAATGGGTGGAAGCCTCTTGTGGTTGGGAAGGCCGTCACGTGGTTCCCGGACATTTGCAACGAGCCCGCGCACCGACCACCACCGATCGCTTTCTCACTCTGGCCATGGGTGTGGAAGCCGCACGAATGGTGATCGACAACGCCTGGAACCAGGCTGTGGTTTACCGTGAAGGCAAAATCATGCGCGCTCCCCTCGAAGATCTTATGAAACCAGCCCGGCTGGTCGATCCGAATCACCGGTGGGTGCGCCTCGCTCAAGCCATGGGCGTCTTTATTTAATTCCATGGTCTAATTTTTGCTCTAAGTGAGAGTTCACTTTGGAGGCTTCTGGTGTTAAATCCTGCGTTCCTTTTTGCCCTTGTCGTACCATATTTGCTGGTGGCCGCGCCAATCTCAGACGGAGGCTTCGCCACCTGGAATGAAGTTTTTTTCGAGGTTGAGGACCGTCCGGCAAGACCCATATTTAGAGTTCACAACGGCAATATGTCGGTGACTCAAAAACACAATACTGAATATCGGAGCGGTTTAAACAGCCGCCAAGTAAAACTCCATTTGAATGAACCGCAGTTCCGGGTGCTCTCGGCATTTTTTGGTCAGAGAATGGAATGGCGGACGGCTGGGGAGATCCAAGACATACTGACCGAAGAAGAGGAAGGCCCGGTGGAAAATCTCACCGGAACTATCCAGAACATTAACCAAGCCGCGCAGGAAACTTTCAAGCTGAGACTGATCATGGAACAAGGTGGCCGCTATAAAATGGCCGTATCCTCAAAATACATCGGCCGAGACGACAGCCATTTTGTCATCTTCCAGTTCGGCGAGTCCAACCGCGGCTTCATCTATCACAATAAATGGATTCCTATGGCCGAGTCTCATATGCGGTTGCTCAGGTCCGTCGCTGCTGCTAATGGCGAAGTGGTACCATATCAGGATATATATCGCGCCCTTGGGAAAACCGAAGTTCTGTCTTTGGTCGCGCAAAGGGCGGTACTTAGGTTGAGAAAAGAAACCAACCGGGCCGCCATCGACGGAGTGGGCGCTCCCATCATCGGTCTGCAACACGGGGGTTTGTCTTTGCGGGTCGCCGAGCCGCCGGCGTTGGCGGACACCATCACGCATCGCCTGGGCGACTTCGTCCTGGTGCTCCCGCCTCTGCAGCGCCATGTTTTTGAAACTCTCCATCTCGGGCAACTTCCCCTCGACGCCAAAGTGAAATTTAGTAAAGAAGACTATTTTAAGCTGGTGCTGTCACCGCGCAGATTGAAAACCATCATGGCCGCGATCAACCGGCAGTTTGTCGCGTATTATGGAAAATCGCTGGTGGACATTTATAGTGTCGATTTGACGCACGTGCCGCCGCAAGGCTGGGCGTTTGGGGGATATCAAAATCATTTCTCCAGAGACCCGAATGAATTAGTCGACTGCGAATCTCGTTTAGCCGGAGGCCCCCGCCGCACTTGGCCGGGCGTGCGCTCACTTCAATAAATTTTTAGCTTGTTCCATATCGAATTCAAAAATCGGCAACTCACCCGAGATCTCACCGGCTTCATTCACCACAATCAAATTGCGTGAATGAAGCTGGTGCAGATCCGGATTCCCACGTTTTTCCTCAAAGCCCACCCCGAGCTCAATCGCGAGATTTTTAGTGTTTTCAGGAGTGCCGGCCAGTATTTTCCAGCCCTTAATTTTATTATTGTGCATAAATTGCCGCAACTGGGGAGCCTTGTCGGCAGCGGGATCCACGCTGACCAACACAAATTGCACTTTGGCCGCATTTTTCCCTAGAGCTTTCTCAATGGCCTGAATACTTTTTGTCGTCATCGGGCAAATGGTTTTGCAAGTGGTGTAAAACAGCGCGAACACCGATTTCTTGCCCTTCAAATCGGCAAGCCGGACGGTTTCGTTTTTCTCATTGGTCCACGTCGCGGCATTGGCATAAATATTCGGTTTCACCGCATCCGCGCCCGCCGCCACCGACGGCATCAGCAGAACGAACTTAATCAGGAACATCCTCGCGAGAACCGCGCGGTTATTCGGCAACAAGTATGAACGCCAAGCACATTTCATCGCGAGTTCCTTCCCCAAAGACGATCTTTTCAGTGCGGCCAACAGTGTTGAAGTGACATGTGATTTTTAGTTTATCGGTCTTGGCAATTAGCAACGGTTTCACGTAAGTGTAGCCGGCCTGCCAATGGAAATCGAACTTGGGAACAGAGGCCATGCACATGTTCTGATTGTCGGCGGCGATCTTTTCCACGGAAATTTTCTTACCTAATATATGCATGTGCGGCGCGACTCCGTAGACTTTGAAGTCGCGGGCCTCGGGCTGATTCAGCACGATCTTTAATAAATCGAGGCTAATGGCCGACAACAACCCGCCCCCGGATATATAGTCATCGGCCAAGCCTCTTTCGAAAATTAAATTCACCGCCTGCCACCAGGAACTGCCCTGAGTGTCGGCATCTTCCACGTCCGGCAAACCGGGTTTAAGCGACAGCATAAAATTCGCTATCACCACCCATTTCACCTTCACCGCGTTTTTATTGGTCTTCACTGAGATCGAACTTTGATCGGCGACTACGCCGTTCTGCGTGTTGTAATGAACCTGCATGATCAGCTTGCGGCCTTTTTCCAGAGTCAAGCCGAGCAGGGATCCCGTGTCGGGATCGCGCATCTCACTGGCTTTGCCACCTGGCGCCCATAATCCCACGACGGTTGAAGGCACTCCGGCGGCACCAAAACAGGAATACCCAGGGCGGCCATCGCTTCCTGACTTTTGTTCGGCCACGACCTGGGCTTCCGGACTGGTGGGCTTAAACACAATGACGTGATGAACTTCCGCGACCTTATCGGGGAGGACTTGGACGGCGGTTATCATTGTGTCTTCACTTTGCCCTGGATCAATTAAAAAACATCGGTAATCATCCAACTCGCCGGGCGGAGGCTGCGGCAAGTACGCGACCGGCATGCGCAAATCCAAACGCGGTTGCGCCAATCCCGCAACTTTAGGAGCGGGGAGCGGGGCCCGGCTTTCGCCTTCGGGCATTCCAGCTTCAATCCAGGTGGAAATGGCTTTGATCTCTTCTTCCTTTAACCAAGTTGAGTTGGTGAAATTCTGGCAAGTGCCGGAGTTGTCCACGCTTGGCGGCGGCATCGTGCGGTTCACTACGGCATTGAGTATGGGACCGCTCATGGCCTGCACCGCAGCCAAACCGGTGAGTGAGAAGGGAGCTATGCCGCCCGCCTGATGACAACTGGTGCAGTGCCGGTTGAATAATTTTGAAATGGTTTTGGAATAAGTCGGATTAATCAATTCGATTGGTTCAGTGGGGATTTCATTGGAGGATTGCGATTCCTCTTTGTTTACGGCGCCTAGATATTCGCTTGAGCAACCGGCGATCGCCATGACAATGGCGGCGATGAAAAATAGATTGATCATCCATCGGCGCACATTTTGGTTCTTGATCATGAATTCCCCCGCCTTGCGGCTCACTCCCTTAGTTGCAACGCGGGTGCCGGGGTCGAGAAAGCAATGGCGCCGGGTAAAACGTTTTTATGGATTCACCGTCTACCGATTGAACAGTTCCAAACACTTTCGAGGGTTGGAGAATTGTGGCGGCCTTCCAACGCCTCAGGATTGGACAGACTCCGGTCACACTTTTTGTCCCGGTCTTGTATAAATGGCGGAGCGCGATACCCGAAGTCCTATCGCTCCAGGACGCAGTTCCCTGATCTTACCCGACCCAAATCAGCCTCAATCCACACAATGATCCACATTTTTAGGCATCGAACGCATAGAAACTGCCCAAACTGCTCAACATAGGGGCAGCAACCAGAAAGACCCCCGAGGCAGCCGCAAACGCTCTCCAACAAAGCAAAAAATAAGTTTTGTAAGTATTGACGTACGCCCATCGATGACTATAAAACCCTTAATTCTCGCTTTTGCTCTTTGAAAACTAAATAGCTAGCTATCATGGTTTGTAGGTCCTGATCTGATGTAGGTCGCCCACTTAGGTGGGCTCCAATATCAGACAGGTTAATTAATCTTTGATAGCGGCCAATTCATGTACTCGAATAGAATACAATGATTGACGCTAGAAAAAGACTTTGAATTTTTGAAATTTGAATCTGATATCGGCAGACGCTTCGGCGAATTCCGGTGTCCCAAATTTTTTAATTGAAGAGTTTGATTCTGGCTCAGAACAAACGCTGGCGGCGTGCCTAATACATGCAAGTCGAACGAGGAAGTACCTTCGGGTATTGTACTAGTGGCGTACGGGTGAGTAACGCGTGGATAATCTTCCTCTAGGTGGGGAATAACCAGTCGAAAGATTGGCTAATACCGCATAAGACCACAGGGACTTCGGTTCAAGGGGTTAAAGGCGAAAGTCGCCTGGAGATGAGTCTGCGCTCGATTAGCTAGTTGGTGAGGTAATGGCTCACCAAGGCGACGATCGATAGGTGGTCTGAGAGGACGGCCACCCACACTGGGACTGAGACACGGCCCA
>JANMVK010000283.1:0-6783 GCA_031392725.1 Pseudobdellovibrionaceae bacterium | reverse complement strand
CCGGGCCAAGTGTTGGGAGCGCGTCCAGCAATTTCCGTCCGCAAAGGCACGGCGGCTGGACTAGATCCGCAGGCACTGGGAGCTGCGTGACTGATCCCATCCCACCCGATCCCACCAAAGTCCAGAAAACGGCCCGGCTCCTTTAGCCTCAAAATGAGACACCCGATCAGTCTCCTAGATAGATAGCCCCCGGGAGTATGATGCTCCCGCAGTCATCAAGGATGATGACTGAATCTTCAAGGAGGAAGGACAATGGGTTTACGTATTAATACCAATACGGCTTCATTAAACGCCCAAAAGAATTTATTTGGGACGAAGCTCAATTTGGATAAGAGTCTTGAACGCTTAAGTTCAGGATATCGAATCAATCGAGCAGGAGATGATGCCGCGGGACTCGCGATCAGCGAGAACCTAAGAGCACAAATTAGAGGCCTTAAACAAGCCTCAAGAAACGCGCAGGATGGTGTGTCCCTTGTGCAGGTGGCTGAAGGCTCCCTGAACGAGATCTCGTCCATCCTGATCCGCTTACGAGAACTCGCAGTGCAAGCCGCATCAGACACGATCGGCCCTGTTGAGCGCCAGTTTCTAAACGTGGAATATGACCAGCTCGTTTCCGAGGTGGACCGTATCGCGGATGGAACTGAGTTCAACGGCACGCAACTCTTGAGCGGAACCGGATCCATTCTCGACTTCCAAGTGGGAACGAGAAATGATCCGAATATTGACCGTCTCTCCTTTGATGCTTCAAAGGCGGACGCCAATAGCGCTGCACTCGGCGTGAACTTGACCTCGGTCGCGGATAAAGCGAGTGCGCAAAACACTCTCTCCGCCATCGATCAGGCGATCGTTTCCGTGTCAGCCATGCGCGCGGACTTTGGTGCCATTCAAAATCGATTGCAATCCACGATTAGCAACTTATCAGTAAGCGTGGAGAATATGTCAGCCGCCAACTCACGGATTCGTGATGTGGATGTTGCTGAAGAAACTGCTGAACTCACTCGCAACAACATTTTGTTGAATGCGGGTACAAGTGTGCTGGCGCAAGCGAATCAAACCGCTCAAACCGCACTAGGCCTTCTGAATCGTACGTTCCAGAGCTAAGTGATTAGCTAAGGAATGAACTGGTTCATGGTCTTTAACTCACTGGGACTCTCATGGATGAGAGTGCCCACCCCGAAGTGATTCGGTCGCTCCAATTCGTTAAATAGTTTCCTGCGATTACGGGGGAGGCAAAACCTCCCCCCTTTTTTTGAGCACCAGACTGCTAAATTGTTAAACACGTCTCAAATTGATATACAAAGACCCCCCGCCATCCCCTCTATATTAGATCTCGGGTTGCACCCACCTTGCACATTGCAGATGAGCATGACCCCCACTATTCGCCTTTCTATCGCTGTGCTGCTTATGTTCTCCGGATTAACCACTGGATGCGCGGATAAGCAATTTTCGTTTAAAAACGCCGCCGGCTCCAATGCCAACGGCAATGGCGGCGCTGATGACGTCGACGGAACGGTCCGCCAGGACTGCACCGATGGCCTGCAAAACGCCACCATCCCGATCAAACTTTTATTCGTGGTCGACACGTCTGGCTCCAACGCCGGCACCGACGGCACTGACAATAACAAAGTAGTGCGCGGCCAATCGATTCAGGAATTTTTCAACCTGTACAAAAACAAAGTGAATTTCAGCTGGGATTTCACGGTATTTTCCGGCACGACCTCAAGCCCATTAATCACCGGCTTCACTAACAATACGGCCACCATGCAAGCTGCGATTAACAACTTCCTCGGCATCACCGATAACGGCAACACTCCATATATTGCGGCCCTTGATCTCGCCTACAGTCACATCAACGCCGACGCCGCCCGCACCGCGCAGACCAAATGGGTGATCGTGTTTATCTCCGACGGCATGCCCGTTCCCGATGTCGCGCTGGCCACCATTCAAGGTAAAGTGAGCAGCATTGTGAATTTGATCCCGGGCCAAGTGACCTTCAATACGGTTTACTACGGACCTGCGGACGCCACGGCAAGCGGACGCTTACAGTCCATGGCCACCACCGGCGGCGGCAAGTTTTTGAATACCAATAACAGCGGCCGCAGCTTCCCCATTCAAGACGTCATCAGCGTTCCAGGCACCGCCTGCAGGTAAGCAGGCAATTTACATAATTTACGCGCTCAAAAGCGTCGTCCTTTTCTTACAATCCACACCAGCATTCAAGCACCTAGCCCTCATTATGCCAGGTATTGTATTTGCTTAGGTACTCTTCCGAAATTCTAACCGGTGGGGTACCGAATGTTTCTAGGCTCAAGATGGGTGATCTATATTATTGCGTCTTTCATGTCCGTGAGTGCATTCAGCACAACGCTGCCGGGACCTGGGGCTACAGCCAATGAGGAAGCCAGAAAGAGTAGCCAAATCAATGTGAACAGCTGGTACACGCTGGACGACGGCTCAGAAGTTTCCGTGATCGCCTTCAGTCCCAACGGTGACCAAGTGCAAATCGCAACCGATGATCTCAAAGGCGAACCTGTGTTCCAGTGGATATCACTGGCTGAATTGCAAAGCGCTTCACCCCGTTTGGTCGACATTGACGCTTTGGAAAATCTGGCCGACTTAGGAATGCTCGTGGTGTCGATTGAAGGCCGTGGCGGCATGACCTATTGTTTGCGCGATGTGCGCATCCGCGCCGCCCGCTACACGCGCCGGGTTCCGCAAAATATTTCAATGGCGTCGATTGCCTATCCTAAATATAAAGCCATGGGTTGGAAGCCGATTGAGTATTCCGTACGTGTTCCCCAAGGCACGGCTTGTTTCTTTGGCGGCGGCCGCCCCTGTGGACGGGGAACCTACTGCGGACATGCCGCGATCAAAATCGGTTCTAACCGCTGGCTCGGAGCCGGTGTGACACCCACTCCGTTTTTGCGTAACCGTTCTAATAACGGCCGCGTGGCGTACCGTTTTCACGGATGTTTAACTCCACCAAACAAAACAGACTCCGAAAACTCCGGCTCCAGCAAGAAGGCTAAATAATGCGTTGGTTAATCCTAGTGATTTTCATTCTGGGATACTACGCGAAGGCCATGGAGCTGACTGTGTCGAATTCCGAAAAGGGATCCAGCGCATTTTTAATCGCCAACGGTCAGATCGGCCCTCAAGACGCGGCAGCCCTGGCAAAAATCCTGAATGTGCGCGCCGAGCAAGGCAAGCGCACCGCGATCTTATTCACCAGCGAAGGTGGCGCTCTGGAGGTAATCCCCGCGGTGGGCGATGCGATTTTAAAAGCGTCGGACACCCTGTTGAAAAAACATAAGACGTCGAATGTGTTCGCCGTCAATGAAGAGTGTTCGAGCGCCTGCAGCGTGCTCACCGCCTACCTGACTTCCAAGCGTGATAGCAAGGCGTTGGAAATCATAATCGCGCCCGATGCCATCTTCGGCATTCACGGCCCCAAAGGCGGCGATGAAAAACAGAATAAACAAATCGCGGCCTACATGAGTTACGGTGTCAGCACCGCCTGGCTGGAAAAACACGACTCGCATCTGCGCAACACCAAGATGACCGACCTCAAGGCCGAAGTCCTGTGCCGCGAGCGCAGCATGGTCATACCAATCGACTCTTGCCAGCCGAAAGGCGCGGGAGATTTGGTCCAAAGTCTCGAGTCGCGTCTGGGAATTATCCATTACGGGCCGTGAATATTTAGACAATCGCATAAATTGCCGAATATATAGACGAGTGAAACAGAGATTTTTGGATGTCATTTTAGTTTGTACTTCGGTTGTCATCGCGGGTTGCGATGCCGGTGGCGGCTCCAGCAGCTCTTCCTCCTCCTCGGCCGCGGTTTCCGACCGCTACCTTTATGTGGCCTCGGGAATTTGCCACTCAGGCACGGGCAATACCACGTTCACGGCTGCCACCTCCTCCAACATTGTCTACCGGTTAAGTCTTACAACCGGCGCGCGCGAGGTGGTCGCCGACTACTGGAGCGCTCCCTCATTGGCCGGCGATTCGCCCGCCAGCATCGTCAACATTGATTCCGATTATATGTACATTCTGGTTGAAAGCGCCACCGCGGCCAACCGCCGCATCGACAAAGTTGAGAAGCTTCCGGCCGGCGGCCGCACGAATTTTTATAACAACGCCGCGGCCTTCACCACGGTTATGCGCGATATGTACATTGATGGTGCCAGCAATATTATTTTCTCAAAATCCGCCGCCATAGAGCTGGTCACAGCCGCACAAACCCGGCCGCAAAATCCCTACATCAATCCCACCGGCGCGCCCTGCACACCCGCGGTCACGCTGATTTCAAAAGTTGTGCCTCTAAGCAACGGCAAAGTGGTCTTTCTCCACTCCAATACCGCGCAAAATAAAATTGGCGTCTTCGCAGCAGCGGGAGGCACCGCCTGCCAAACCTCCACCGCTCCACCCAACGCGGCTTCGTTTCCCACCGCGGCCTTTTACGACGCCGCCAATTTAAAATTGATTGTTGCTTACTCCGGCAATGCCACCACCACCGACCTGAATAGCATTTACGCCTATACCGTAAACGAAACCACTGGCGTGCTCTCGGGCGCGCAGAAAATTTACGACGCCGCCAACTACCCGGCCACGCAAAATTTCCTGCTCTATGGAGTCTCGGAAATGGTCTACGATTCCACCAATAGCGTGGTCTACATCGCCACCGCGATTAGCACCGCCACCACAGTTGTGAATTATGCCATTGAGAAGTTCACTTACACGCCCTCATTGATTGGCGTGACCAACACCTCCGTATTGACCCGCGTAGGCTCCACGCCATTCTACAACTATGGCAATGATACGAAGTGCATCAGCAAAATGATGATCGCCGACTAAATTTCAAAAATAAAAACTACCAGCCGATTCCGCCGACCATTTGCAATCCAGTCAGCTTAAATTTTTCCTGGCCGAGCAGATTCGTGGTGACGTCGCGGTACTGAATTTCGCCCCACATCGACCACATGGATTTTTCGCGTTTGATATTCCACTCAAGGCCGGCGCCCAATTCAAAGCCGTATCCAATGTGGGTATCCGAGTTGTTGATGGTGGTAAATGTTATGTCTTTGTCGAGACGGATATGATCGTAGCTCATGATGCCAAGGCCGAGCAGATAAGCCCGGATCCCGGGAGGATAATAGGGCATGATATTCAAGTGAATGCCGATGCAGGGCTCGGTGGCGAACAAGGTGTAACTCACATCCGTGTGGGCCGTGCTCCCGTCCATAAAATCTTCTTTGCCGGAAATATACAGCCCGCGAATTTTGCCGACTAAATTGGCGAAACGCCAAGTGCCCTTAAGAATGGAAACTTCGCCGCCAAGCGCGGTGGACTTATTGGTGATCGCTTTGTATTTGTCCCCGCCGAACACGCCATAAACAAAACCTAAACGGGTGCGCGACGGCCATGCCTGCGCCGACGTTGCGGATTGCGCGACGGCGTGACTGGACGAAATGACAGTAACAATGAGCAAAGCCCATCTGACCATATATAGATCTTAGCGCCTCTTAACAAAGCGCGCGACAGACCTTAGGTCCTGTAATGTTCTAGGAAAAAAATGCCGATCTCATTCTTAGACGGGAAAGATGGATCTTTCTTCGGCTATGACCACGGTAGGTAATCGTCAAAGCTCTTAGATCCATCACTATACTCCCATCTATACATAATTAAACCCGGGCACATTATGAGCCCGTTTGCCAATTGGATGGCACTTATCAAGGAGGATGAGGATAACAAGGAGGATAAATGGGTCTCAGGATATCCACGAACGTGGCGTCGTTGAATGCGCAGAAGAATTTGCGCGTCACACACCTCGGGATGGATCGATCGCTGGCTCGGCTCAGTTCTGGTTACAGGATTAACCAAGCTGCAGACGACGCCGCCGGTCTCGCAATCAGCGAAAATCTGCGGGGATTAATCCGCGGTTATAAGGCAGCTTCGAGAAATGCCGAAGATGGCGTCTCTCTAGTGCAAATCGCCGAAGGTGGTTTGCAAGAAGTATCCAATATGTTGATCCGTCTGCGCGAACTCGGTGTGCAAGCGGCGTCAGACACGATTGGCGAGACAGAGAGGAAGTTCCTCGATGTTGAATATCAGCAGCTCAAATCAGAGATGCAGCGTATTTCAGAGGTTACGCAATTCAACAATCGCGATCTTCTAAATGGAACCGGAGGCATCATGGACATTCAGGTCGATGTGCACAACGATCCGTTTAAAGACCGCATCAGCTTTAATACCTCGGCGGCCAACGCGACTTTGGAAGCCCTCGGCATGACCGCCGAGAGTTTGGCGACCAAAGAAGCGGCGCAAATGAGCTTGTCGACTGTGGATTCGGCCATGATTTCGGTGAACGCGATGCGCGCGAACTTTGGAGCCATGCAAAACCGCCTGAATTCCACAATCAGCAACTTAGGCGTGGCCCATGAGAACTTGTCAGCCGCGAATTCTCGAATTCGTGACACTGACATCGCGGATGAAACCGCGGAGCTGACTCGCAACACGATTCTGATGCAAGCGGGTGTATCGGTGGCTGGCCAAGCCAACCAAGCCCAGCAGATGGCATTGAAGTTGTTAGGCTAAAAATAAACTTTAACATGCTCCCGGTCTTTGTGCCGGGGGCTTTTTTTACTCTGTGTACACAGAGTCTTGTTTCAGCGTTAGATACTGGGGCTCGCGCGAATTTGTAGCAAGCGCAGCTGATCTAGGTAGTTTTGCATTCCGGCCGTCCATGAGCGGGCTGCTTTGTGATCATCCTGATCACAAAGG
>JANMVK010000370.1:0-4582 GCA_031392725.1 Pseudobdellovibrionaceae bacterium | reverse complement strand
CCGAGCATCTCCGCGGACGGGCGCTTCGTGGCGTTCACGAGCTTCTCCACGAACCTCGTCCCGGGCGACACCAACGCTGCGTACGACGTGTGATCACCATGGTCATCGATGCGTAAGCCATCTGTGGCAAAGTTTTAGCGGAGATGTCGCCATAGCCCACGGTGGTCAAAGTGGTGAATGTCCAATACAGCGAGCGGCCATACTCAAACCATTTATCATCGGACGGGCCCGCCGTGCCGCTGCCGAACCACACCCAGCCGCACGCCACCGAGTGAACCACGATCGGAATCACAAACGCCATTGGCAGCAAGCGCGCCATCACCGGATGCATTTCATCGTGCGAGTCGGTGATTTTGCGGACGTTCATAACCTTGCGGCACAAAATCATTTTGAAAAAGAAAAAGACGCCATAGTCCACCGACAGCGGAAACAGATTCACCAGAGTCATAAGGGGAAGCGCCGCCACCAAATCGATGTTCTTCCAAGTGAAGCGTCCCTCGAATTTAATTTCCGCCGCTACCAAACCGATCACCAAAGTATCGACGATCAGATCGAGCCAAAAAGTTTGGCCGTAAAACACAATCCGCACCGGCAGCCATAAGCCGAGTGCGAACGTGAAGGCGATCACGAAGTTGGTGAATAAATATCGTTTTAGGCCTTTGACCATCTGTTCTTAATCGGAATAATCGGGTGATTTCACAGCGGGACCTAGGTCGAATCCGATCTTAGGCCAGGTGCTCATCCTCGATACGCGACAAGAGCCCGAGCGCGATGATCAGCACTCCTAAAATCATCATAGTGTGGGCTAAATTCCAGTCGGCCAACTGACCCACGATGAGATTGGAAATCACGATGGCCAGCGTGCGGAACATGGACGACACCGACAGCACCGTAGCGCGCTTATCGGACGGGATATATTTATTCATATAGGTATTAAACAAAATCACCCTGGGCAAACTGAAGGTGAACCCCAGGACGATCACCAGCGCCACTAAAAATTTAGAATCTAAAAAGGCCAAGTCCATAAAAGCCAAGCCCGTGACGACTGAACAAAATAGTAGAACCAATCTCTTGGAGCCTAGCCACCCCTCCAACAGCGAAATTTTGTTGAGCAAAATAATTTGCCCCGCGCAAGCCAAAGCGTGGACCACGCCGAACATGCGGATGTCCACGCCCGCCCGCGCGAGCAAGGGTTGAAATAACCAAACCAGAGACCAGGCCAGCGCGTTAGTTATGGAGATTTCCAGAGTCAGCCGCATCAGCACCGGGTGGCCCTTGAAATAAGACACGCCTTGCTTCAGCAATTCCACATAGCCCAGTTTCTTAAGTGGTTTTTCGTCCTCCCACGCGACTGGAGGTTCATACAAAGTCAGGCTGAGAAGCATGGCCAACGCGGCTGGAATACTATAGGCCAACAGCGGCGCCGTCAGCCCGTACTTGGCCGCGATAAATCCGCCACCTAAAGTGCCGATGATGATTCCGCCGAGCTTAAACGATTCCATGCTGGCGAACAGCCCTTGCGCCTCATCCTCCGAACGCAAAACTTTAAGCGTGTCGTATGCGAGCGCTTCATCGGCACCCGAATTTAACGTGTAGGCGATGGCAAACAGAACTTCCCCAACGAGGAAAGTTAAAAAATCGGGAGAGCTGGCGTAAATTAAACTGGCCAGCACTCCGACCAAGGCGCCCAAAGCAAGAGACCACTTGCGTCCGAAAAAATCAGCGATCGTGCCGGTTGGGACTTCGAGCGCAAAATTCCAAAACATAAACCAGCTGTTCAAAAACAAAACGTGGGCGAGAGTGAGATGAGCGGCACCATCGGTGTAAAACGGAACCAACACCGCCGCGAAAAAATGCATCCAGAAAAGCATGCGGATGCCTTTTAATTTCCACAAGTTGGCCCGAAGCTTCAAAATATCCGGCATGGCTCAAGAGTACCGTCGGCTCCACAAACTAACAAATTCACCTGGACCTAAGTCGAGAACTGCTCGTGTGACACTCACGCCTCTCGCCGTGTCCGATTTATGCTCGTGAGCTCAAGGGGGAATCATGAAATTTATTTTGGCAGTTTTATTTTTCAACGTCTCCACCGCACTGGCTTTTCCGATCGCCACACAGCCGCGGCCGGAATTTTCGCCTTCTCCACTCACCGCTCAATACGATTTTGAAGGAATCATCGCGCTCAGCGGCTGCTCCGGCAGCCTGGTGAAATTCGAAGGTCAGCCCGACAGCGATCCCGCCTACGTGCTCACCAACGGTCATTGTTACGAAGGCGGCTTCCCCGCCCCGAACACCATTGTCTATGGCCGCGCCAGCAGCCGCAAATTCACCTTGCTCAAACCCGACAGCAGCGATGCCGGCCGGATCACCGCCACGCACGCCGTGTATGTGACCATGACCAAGACCGATGTCGCCCTCTACCGCGTGCGCGAAACCTACGCCCAGATTAAACAAAAATTTAATATCCGCCCGTTGCTCATGTCCTCGGTGCATCCGAGTTTGCATGAGCCGCTCGATGTGATCTCCGGATTCTGGCGCCGCGGCTACACCTGCAGTATTGATTTTTTCCCGTACATTCTGCGCGAAGGCGCCTGGGACAACCACGATTCCATCCGCTACACCAACCCCGGCTGTGAAACCATCGGCGGAACTTCAGGCTCACCGGTCACGGCCCACGGCACCCGCACGGTGATCGGCATCAACAACACCGGCAACGAGAGCGGCCAGCGCTGCACGGAAAATAATCCCTGCGAGATCGATGAAAGGGGAAATGTGTTTTACAAGAAAGATCTCAACTACGGACAACAGACCTACTGGTTTTATTCATGTCTAAACAGCCGTTTTGAAATTGATTTGTCCATCCGCGGTTGCCAGCTCTTTCACTAATCGAGTTGGCGGCGGAACCGGCGTAAATAACAGAAGTAATAAATAATTCCCATGGCGGCGCCGCCCAAGTGGGCACCATGGCCGATCGGCAATCCGCCGCCACCGGCTTGGGCCATCAGACCCCATAAATCCAACGCGATAAACGCGAGCGCGCCAACCAGCGCGGGCATCGGAATCAAGGCGAACAATAGAATTTTCTCTTTAGGAAACAACAGGGAGAAAACCAACACAAGTCCCGCGATGGCGCCCGAAGCTCCGACCGCCGCCACTCCCGGTTCACCGATAAAATAATTCGACACCACGGCATGAGTCAGGGAGCCCAAAATTCCGGCGGCCAAATAAAATTTTAAAAATCGCCACGAACCGAGAACTTCCTCGATCAGGCCGCCAAAACTGCGCAGCACGAACATGTTAATCAGAATGTGAAATAAAATATTGTGGGAAAAAACCGAAGTGACGAGCGTCCAATACCGGCCAGCCATCAGGCCGTCCCAGCTGACGGTGAAATTGTCTTCCATAAACAGCAAACGCGCTTCATCCGCGGTTTGCCACAGCAGAAAGACAACCACATTAATAATTATGATTACAGTAACGAGCCAAGCCCTACGCGGCATGGCTCGAAACTAACTCGATTAGCGGAGACGGACAACCCATTCGCTGCCGTTCAGCGCCACACCGTAGCCCTCGCCGGCTTTTAATTTGCCGCCGAAGCTGAGGCCGGTGTCCTGGTTATAGAAATCCAGGGAAACGCCGAAGCCCACGCCGATGCCAACATTCGCATCCGCCACGAAGTAGCTGCCTTCGACAGTGCTGGGATCGATCACGCCTAAATTTCCCGACACGCCTTCATACTCAAAATGGCCAAAGCCCAAGCCGAGGCCCGAGATGGAAATACTGACACGGCGGCTGGTCTCTTGGCCCGAAACATCGGCGCAAGTCAGGCGGCCGACGCCGGAACCATTTTGCCAAAATAATGTGCTGTCGATGGTGACTTTGAAATGCATGCGGCAACCGCCCGGTAGCGAATCGGCGAATGCCGGAACAGCCGCTCCCAAAGCCAAAACGGCGAAGATCGGTGCTAGAATTCTGGTAAACATTGTAACCCCCCTAGGTTTAGTTATTGCGCTTCTGGCATTGGAGGGGGTGTTCGGTCAATGGTGCAAATGTGCGGGGGGCGAGTGCTGGAGCAGCTCACCGACTAACGATAGCAATACATCTTTCATGACAGGTTTTGTAAGATGATAGTTGCAGCCGGCCTCAAAAGAACGATCCACCTCATCTTGCAGAGCGTGCGCGGTCAACGCCACGATCGGCTGGTGAAATCCATCACTGCGTAAACGGCGCGTGGCCTCAAGACCATCCAAGCCGGGCATCTGAACGTCCATTAATATCAAGTTGGGCTTCTCCCGCCACGCGGCACTAATGGCCTCGTAGCCGTTTTCCGCAAACACCAGCTGCGCGCCGGTTGAGCGGAAATAAAGGTGGATAAGCTCCTTGCCGTCGGGCGAGTCTTCGACCACCAAAATCTTTTTTCCGAACAGTTTTTTAAGAGGCGCCGCTTCAGGTAAAATCATCAACTGTTGACCGGCCAAGCGCCGCGCATTTTGTATCGGTTTGCGCTCTTCGTCGGTGCCAATGTTGAAACTGAATGCGAACACGCTGCCACGCCCAAATTCACTGCTTTTCAACTCCACAT
>JANMVK010000342.1:0-1196 GCA_031392725.1 Pseudobdellovibrionaceae bacterium | reverse complement strand
GATTATTAGACAGCTAAAGGTAAAACCCATCCATATGTTAAGGACCAAGATCCGCTCCAGCGATTTTTTGAAATCTTACAAACAATCGATATCTACGTCTAATTTAAAAATATAACGCAAAGCACAAAATATTCCTTAAGTTATAACTCAGTGCGTCGATAAGTTATGTGACTGCTGAAATGAACTTAAGTCTGTGGGCGCTAAAATTTTCTGATTCGTGGCAGGGCGGGGGTCAAGCCAGGCATTAGGAAGAAGGAGGGTGCTCACGTGGCTTTTAGAATTGCTTCATCCGTCGTGCCGATCGCGGCAGGACGATATCTAAACCGAGCTCAACAACAGATTGATAGATCGCTGGGCGCATTGTCTTCCGGGTCTCGCATTACGCGAGCGGGTGACGACGCGGCGGGATTCGCGATTTCAGAATCTTTGCGCGGCCAAGCGGCCGGTACTAAACAAGCTAAATTTAATGCTGAGGCCGCCGTGGGCATGATTCAAACGGCGGAGGGCGGGCTGAACGAGCAGAATAACATTCTTGTGCGACTGCGTGAGCTGGCGGTGTATGCCGCCTCCGACACGGTCGGCGAGACTGAGAGGGGATTCTTGGACGAAGAATTCCAACAACTCACGGCTGAGTTTGACCGGATCGCGAAGGTCACCCGATACGGCGACAAGAAAATGTTGACCGGCACCGGGGAGGAATTCGAGTTCCAAGTCGGCGCCTTTAAAGGCGAAGAAAACGTAATCATATTTAAACTCGACGCCAACACCACGGCGAGCGACACCGGCATCGATGGCCTGGGCGTCGCGGAACAAAGCGACGCGGTGGACACATTGGAGAGTCTTGACGAAGCCATTGTGAAAGTGGCGGGCACGCGCGCCGGATTCGGCGCCGTACAAAGCCGCTTACAATATTCGATCAATGCGCTGGAAGTGCAGCATGAAGGTCTCGAGACCGCGCGTTCGCATATTGTCGACGTCGACATCGCTGAGGAAGTGGCCAAACTGGCGCAAGGACAAATTGTGCAAGAGTCGGCGATTTCAGTGGTGGCGCAAGCCAATGCCGGCGCACGCCGGGCTTTAAGATTATTAGACGGCTAAAGGTACGCCGTTACTTTCCTGGAAACCATGCGTCGCTGCGGCGACGCTTAGTTTCCAGGAAAGTAACGGCGTACCTTTAGCGGCCGGCGTTCATTGAG
>JANMVK010000286.1:0-2460 GCA_031392725.1 Pseudobdellovibrionaceae bacterium | reverse complement strand
GCGGCCGGTGTTTAAAAGCCTTGGCTCTATCGCCGATGTAATCGCTAACCACTTGCCCTTCGCCGGTCACAATAAATTTCGTCGTGACCAGACTTTCCAAGCCCGCGGGGCCGCGCGCATGAATTTTTGAAGTGCTCACTCCCACTTCCGCGCCAAGGCCCAAACGGTAGCCATCGGCAAAGCGGGTGCTGGCATTGCTTAACACGGTTGCGGAATCCACATTGTTGCAAAATTCAGCACATGCCTGGGCATCTTGGGCGACAATCGCATCGGTGTGATGCGATCCATGAGTGTTGATGTGCTCAATGGCTTGTTCCACACTGTCGACAATTTTTATGGCTAAGCGGTCATCGCCGAATTCTTTGAAAAAGTCTTTGTCCGTGGCTTTGCCGGCCTTTTTTAAAAATTTTCGCGTGCGCGGGCAAGCCAACACTTTGATTTTCGCCTCGTCGTTGACGTCATGGAACAGAGAGAAAAATTCTTTGGCGATGGAATTGTGCACCAGCAGAGTTTCGATGGCATTGCAGGTTGAAGGCGATTGCAGCTTGGCATCGATCACCAGTTCAAGAGCCGTGGCGAGAATGGCACTGTCGTGAATAAACATCGAGCAAATGCCTTCGGCATGGCCGAGCACGGGAGCTTTAGTTTGCTTCATCACCGCGTTGACTAAGGCATTGGAGCCGCGGGGAATCACTAAATCGATCAGATCATGATGCTGGAGCAGAGAACGGAATTCATCGCGTCCGCCCACTTGCTGGACCCATTTTGCCGGGAGAAAACGGTGTTCTTTGGCGGTCTCCAGCCAGATTTTTTCAAAGGCGGCGTTGGTGTTTTTGGCTTCGCTGCCGCCCTTTAACACCACGGCATTGCCGCTTTTCAAAACTAAGGAGGAAATTTGCGGAATCACATCGGGCCGCGATTCAAATACCACCACCAGTACGCCGAGGGGCACGGTTTTTTTAACCAGCTCCAAACCCGTGTCGAGTTCCATGTGTTGCAAAATTTTTCCCGAGGGATCCTCGAGGTCGCGCACACCCAATATCATTTTGGTGATCAATTCAATTTTTGCCGCATTCAATTCAAGGCGGTTCATCAGCGCGGCGCTGATTTTTCCCTGGTGGGCCTTTAAATCCTTTTCGTTAGCCTTAATCAGAACCTCGGCGTTGGCTTGCACTCTCACCGCGAAGGATTCCAAAGCCTGATTTTTTTGTTCAGTGCTCAGCTGCGCCATTTTCCGCGCGGCCGCTTTCGCCGCAAGCAAAGTGCGGCGGGCTTCATTCGCCATAGTGACCCACTTTAGCTTTTTTGGCCAGGCTGCGGGTCGGATGAAAGTAGGTGAAGCGTGGCGCGGGGCCTTTGGCATCCGCGCCTAAGATGGAAGATAAAATTCCATCTTTTAAACCGCTGGCAATCACGGTCGGCACCTGAAACGCGGCCGCCATTCGCGCGGCTTCGATTTTGGATTGCACTCCGCCGCGCCCGTCTTTTGAACCCGCCCCAACTTTAAGCGCCTTGAGCTGTTCCTTTTTGGTGATTTCGGCAAAAAGTTGGGCGTCGGGATTGGCCGACGGATTATCACTGAACAGTCCATCCACATCGGTGAGGATGACCAGCACATCGGCCGCCAGCTTGGAGGCCACTAAGGCCGAGAGCATATCGTTATCGCCGAAGCTGCGGCGCTTGCTGGCACGCAACTCGGTGTCCGACACAGGATCATTCTCATTGATGATCGGCACCACTTTCAGCGACAAAAGTTTATTGAGGGTGGCGCGCAAATTCAGATAGCGGGCGCGCACAAAAAAATCATCGTTGGTTAACAGGATTTGCGCGATCCGCGCCGGCATTCCATTGGCGTTATCGGAAAACAGCCGGTGGTACTCGGCCATGAGCAAGCTTTGGCCCACGGCCGCACATGCCTGTTTTTCCACCAAGCTTAAGGATTCGCCCGAAATGATTTCTTTTTTGCCCAAACCCACGGCGCCACTGGAAACCAAAATGATTTCTTTATCCTGCGCGCGCAATACATTGATGTCTTTAACCAGACTGCGCAGCCGCGCCTCGGCCAGACCGAATTGCGAGGTCACCACTTGCGTGCCTAACTTAACAACGATGCGTTTGGAGCGGCGGATGCTCTCGAGATGTTCCTCACCCATTGTTGAATGGTAACAAGCTTAGAGGTGGTTCTTCAAGTTCCGAACCACTTTGATGGGAGCGCAATAGGATTGCACCCGCACCAAGCTCTCGCCGACAAAATCGGCGATTTCCACGGGCTCTTTGCAGTCCGTGCTGTTGCTGGCCTTCACCATAAAATATTCGATGGCCCTTTTTGCGGCGGCGAACTGTTTAGGCGTGAGTTTTTTAACTTTGGTGATTTTGCCGCGCAGGCGCCGTGTGAGCTTGCGGGGGCTGACCGTGGAGCACTTCGGGTCTTTGCGCCCAATGCACACTTCCTTTTGCGAC
>JANMVK010000248.1:0-2965 GCA_031392725.1 Pseudobdellovibrionaceae bacterium | reverse complement strand
ACTTCCGCACGCTCGCCGAGAGCTCCGCTCAGCGGATCCATCTTAGATCTAACCGGCACCGGTGTGAACTTCAGCTCGTTAATTGTTCCGCGCGATCTCACCGCTCGCCGCCCCACCACCGGTATCAACGGCATGATCCGTTACAACACCAATCTCGCGAAGTTTGAAGTTTACCAAGCCGGCGCTTGGACCAATATGATTGCGGCCGGCGGCGCTGGCGCCACCGACATTGATGGATTGAGCGACGGGGTCGGCATTGCAGTCAATGAAAACTATTTCCTCGGGGTCAATTCGGGAAGTGCGGTTACCGGCGCAGCGACCGAAAATACCGGTCTAGGCGCGGATGCCCTTAGATTTGTAACTACGGGCGATAGTAACACTGGCATAGGCGATTGGGCTTTGCGGGCCATTCAAGATGGCGGCCTCAATGTCGGCGTCGGTCAGAATACCAATGCGCAAAATATTAGCGGCAATGCCAACGTTGCGATTGGCTTTAATTCTCAGTGGGAGAATCTGGCCAGCGACAACGTGGGAGTGGGCGCCTACACCTTAGAAAATAATAATACCGGCATTGAAAACCTCGCCTTAGGCAACGGGGCTGGGCAAGGCCCGGCCGCACCTTCCGCGCGGAACAAAAACGTATTTGTCGGCTTCGCATCCGGAATTGCCGCGGACGACGCGGACAACAACACCCTTGTGGGCCATTCCTCAGGTAGCGCGGTGACCTCAGGTGATAACAATATTTTATTGGGCTACCAAGCGGGCGATAATTTAACCACGGGCAGTAACAATATAATTATTGGTTATGCCATCGACGCCACGGCGGTGGGTTCCACCAATACTTTGAATATCGGAAATATGATCTATGGCACCGGTATCAATGGCAGCGCGGCCACGATTTCAACCGGTCAAGTTGGCATCGGCACCGCGGCTCCCACGCCTGGCGCGGTGTTCGACGTGCGCGGCACGGGCGTGAATTTCTCGAGCATGATTGTTCCCCGCGATCTCACCGCTCGCCGCCCTACTACCGGCGTGAACGGCATGATCCGCTACAACACCAATCTCGCCAAGTTTGAAGTTTATGAAAACAACAACTGGGCGAGCATGGTCACAGGCAGCGTCGCCGGCGACAATCTCGGCAACCATATCGCCACTCAGCAAATCTTGTCGACACTCGGCACCGGCACCGCTCCCGGATATTCCTTTGTCGGCCAAACCAACACCGGCATGTCCGCGGTGGGCACGGGACAGATTGCCTTTAATTCCGCCGGTGTTGAGCGCATGCGTGTGACCGCCAATGGTAATGTCGGTATCGGAACGACGATCGTCGAGAGCGCGGCCAAACTCAAGGTAGAAAGCTCCACCGTTGATGCAATTACGCCGCTTCTCTATGCCAGTTCGACGGCAGCGGCAAATGACTGGGCGATTCTTATGGGTGGCCATGTTCCGAACGCAGTGGCCGGAGCCAAAATTCAATTCGTTCTCGGACGTAACGCCGCCGATGGTAACCGGATTGAACAAACCCTGTATTACGCGGGCGATGGAGACGCCAATAATCGCTGGAGTACCAATTTCTTCGGCAATACTTCAGCTACGGGAATTCATCTGTTGTACTCAGGGCAAGTCGGTATAGGAACTACAAGTCCCGGGACTGGTTCGATTCTCGATATTAACGGCACCGGCGTAAATTTCTCAAGCTTGATTGTTCCGCGCGATCTCACCAATCGCCGCCCCACAACCGGCATCAACGGCATGATCCGTTACAACACCAATCTCTCGAAGTTTGAAGTTTACCAAGCCGGCACATGGGTGAACATGGTCTCGAGCGGATCCGCCTCAGACATAGACAGCTTAACAGATGGAAAAACCACCGGAGCAACTGACGTTTTATTTCTCGGAGACTCCGCGGGTGCGGTAAACACAGGCAACGACAACGTTGGCGTCGGCAAAAATGCGTTAACCGTAAATACGACGGGCGCTGACAATACAGCCTTGGGCGTAGGCGCCTTGGCGGCCAACTTATCCACAAGTGCTAGTACCGCCGTCGGTACCTACGCTCTTACACAGTCGACAGCTGGCTCTAATACCGCGGTTGGAGAGCGAAGCTTGTTTAGCACCACCACTGGTGGTGGCAACGTCGGCATTGGAAACCGAGCTCTTCAAATCAATTCCACAGGCACCGACAACACCGTGGTCGGAAACTATGCCGGAGGCGGAGCGGCCGGCGGACCTTATGTGCAAACAGGAAATACAATTATTGGATCCACTGCAGGCGTTCTATTGCAAACCGCGAACAATAATATTTTAATCGGGGTCAGTACGGGTGACACTCTCACCACAGGCAGCCGCAACCTTTTGATCGGCTCGAACATCGATGCTCCATCGAATACCGCCGACAACCAAATGTCGCTTGGCAATATTATCTTCGGCGCGGGAGTAGACGGCACCGGGACGACGGTTTCGAATGCACGAATCGGAATCGGCGTTGTCACTCCAACCGCCGGCGCCCGTCTTGATGTGAATGGCACCGGCATAAACTTTTCAAGTTTAATTGTTCCACGTGATACATCGGCCCTCCGGCCCACCGGCATCAACGGCATGATCCGTTACAACACCAATCTCTCGAAGTTTGAAGTTTATGAAAATAACAATTGGGCCAGCATGGTCACCGGCGCTGTCGCCGGCGACAATCTCGGCAATCACACCGCCACCACACAAATTCTCGCAACACTTGGGACCGGCACCGCTCCTGGATATTCTTTCATCGGACAAACCAACACCGGAATGTGGGCGGTGGGCACGGGCCAAATCGCGTTCCACACGGCAGGCGTTGAGCGCATGCGCTTGGCGAACAATGGTAATATCGGAATTGGTACGCCCACATCAAATGCTCTCCTCACCATCGCCGGGAACCCGACGGCTGAGGCGTTGGCCGTTACAGGATCGCAAGCGGCGGGGGCCGGAA
>JANMVK010000229.1:0-8332 GCA_031392725.1 Pseudobdellovibrionaceae bacterium | reverse complement strand
GCGAAAGTCTGCGTGGTTTTTTCTGTGTATGTGGCGCCGCCTCCGCTCATCTCCACCCAAAAAGGTTTCCATGATTGTGAACGATGCCGCATAGCTTTGTATTTGCGGATTTCCTGCGGATAAGCGCCTTGCATCACAGCGGCGGCGGAGCCAACCGCGTTGAGCAAACGGCGCCCGCCCTCGTCACCGGTGAAGGGGCCATTCGCTCCCTCATCCACCAACGGCTTGCCATTATAGGAAGTCAGGTGGGCCAATTCGTGGGTCAGCAAAAACACGCGCTCGAAAGGCTCCATATTTAAAAACCGTTTCAGATTGATGGTGATTTCACGTTTTACCGGATCGGTCACCGCGTCCACAGCGCGATTCTGGCCGGCGTCCTTCACTTCAATCGGCAAGTTGGTCCAGCGGATAATCACACCGGCGCCATTGACCAATTTTAAAATCTCGGACGCTTGTTTCATCAACACTTGCGAACAATATTTCTGTTCGGCATCGTTTAGCACTTGCAGGGGCTGGCACACGCTGCGGTTTTCAAAGGCCGGATTGCAGCGGCAGAACTGGGCCTCCGGCTGCGTACGCGACTTCACCGCTTCAAAAGTTTCGCTGATTTGTTTTTTAGTGACGGCCAATTCCACATCACCTTGTCCGCCGCCATTGCCGACAAAAGTGTTGGCGTTCGCGGTTGCAACCCACAAGCTGAGTACGCACAGTAACATTCTCATTCTAATTTCCCTCCTACGGGACTTAAATTGACAATCAATTGATACAAACGGTTGCCGTCCTCGCCCTTGCGGGAAGCAAAATCTTTTAATTTTTCGGCGAATTCCTGGATCAGCTCGTTGAGTTCCGCCAATCCCTTGTCGTTCAACGCAATGATGCGCGTGTGGGCCAGGCGCTCTTCTTTGGGATAAAGCTCCAGCGCCAATTTCGCCAGCGACATGGCGCCCTTATGAAATTGACGGATGCGGCGGCTGGGAGTCACCGGCTCCACCACGGCCAGCTGTGTTTCCACCACGATGGAACCAGCGAGCGTGCGGCGCAGATATCCCTCACGCAATAAAAACTCAATGGCCTTACTCACCCGCTTGGGCGTGGCCACCGGCAATAATAATTTTTCAATCAGCTCCGGATTTTTTTGCACCGCCGGCAATAGAAACAGATCCTTCACATATACATTGAGCCAGTCGCTCAGCAGTCCCGTGCCGACATCCTTGCGCGAACGCTGAACCGCGGAGGGCTCGATAAAGTCTTTGTTTTCCAGTTGCCCGACCCAGTTGCGGAAATAAACTTTTTCGCTGGCGTTCAAACTCATCAGCCGCGAAAATTCATCGGCGCGGTCCAATGTCAGATTGCGTTTTCCTTGCACAACTAAAGACACCAGCGCCGGTGAAATGCGCCGCAGAGTCTTAGCCGCGCGATGCACGCTAAAGCCTTTTTCCGTAGCCTTACGGAACCGGATCATGTCCCGGATAAACTCAATTGGATTGTTGTACTGCCCGATTACAGGTCTCACCATGCAGAGTAAGATATCGGCAAAACTGTATAAAAACAATGGCTTGGAACTAAGTTCACTTTTACTTTGTAAAAATCGTGTAAACACTAAAAAGAAACGCGAGGTTACATCGGTTGTCATGGGAATGAGCAACCCTCCAATCGTTTCAATTGTGTGATAATTTTGTGGAATGAAAGCTTATCGCAAAGAACTGGGTCTTGGTCTCATCATTGTCGTGTGCCTTTCGGTGCTTGTATGGAAAGTGACCCGTCCTACACCGGAGCCCGAGGCGCCGGGACTCCCGCCCTGTGGAACTGAACGTGAAACCTTGGTGATGCAAGACGAGTGGATGAGCGGCACTCTCGAGAAGAACACGGAATTTGAAGCGCTGATGGATTGGCACGCCTGCCACAAGCTGGTGCGCGGGGATTTGGTTCTTTACCGGGTTTCGAAATCGCATGATCCGGTGGTGCTCAAAGTGGCGGGAATTCCCGGCGACACTTTCAAACTGAAGAAAGATGAAAACCGCAATTCGTGGAATATCGAAATTAACGGCGAAACCCTGATGGAAGGCGGCAAACCTTATCATTTTGGCTCAGCCAATCCGCCCGCGCTTAAACTCTATCAAGATGCCCAGAAGGGCCTACTAGACAAAAGTTCGGTTCTGATTTTTTCCACCAAATCCCCCGGGGAGCAAGATAGCGGCTCCTTGGGAGTGCTTAGCACCAACGACATCGTGGGACTGGTAACGCCCTCACAATAAGCCCGACCAAAGACCTAAAGGCTTAGGTCCTGAAATCACTGTAAGTGGTTAAATCTTCACGCGCTTTCTCCGAAGAGTTAGTGGGGGTTGATATGCCTAAGTCGATGTCACTAGGAAAACAAAACTGGATATATATTGTCGTGCTGTTTGTTGGTGTCGCCATCGGCGCACTGTTGCCGGTCAGCCGCGCAAAATTTCCGGCCGCACTCAACATGACGAGTACCACGCCGGCCAGCACCGATTGCGCGAGCGTCGCGACTGAGCCCTCCAACGAAATTCTTGGTGCTCCGAGATTCCGCGAAGCGGGAACGATTCAGTCGTCCGTTGACGGATTGATTCTCGTACGCTGGAACGACGTCAAAGGGGCTAAGGCCTACAACGTCCGGGTGTGGAATGAAGAAGGCCAGGAAATCAAAAATTTCCAAGCGCCGCGCACTTTCACTTTTCTGAAAAACCTCGCCGTCGATCCCAAGCAAAAAGAAACTCCCTATTTCGTCGTAGTCACCCCCTTAGGCGACGAGAATATCCGCGGCAAGGACAGCGAAAAGAAAATGGTCGCCATGCTGCCGCTGAGGAATCTGGAACCGCCCACGATCAAGTCGATTCAAACAGAAGCTGAGGAACAGCCGAAGTAACAACGGAGCATTAAAATTTTACGCGACTTCCTGAATCTCTTCATGATGGAACTACTGGTGATGGCGCTGATGCTGCAGTCACCGGCTTCCATTGCGCAAGTCGCGCAAGATGCCAAGGAAGCGGCCGCCGCGGACGCTCAAGACTTCGCCGCCGACGGCCCCCGCCAATTTGATTTAGAAACCGACGTTCCCGCGCGCAACACCGTGATTGAGTTCAACCGGTCCGAAGGCGCGGTCGCTTATCAGGTGCAAATCCGCGCGCACAACCGCTACTGGGCTCACAACTACGCATTTGAACTGGCGGGCGAAGAGCCCAAATTAAAAATTCGCCTTAACCCCGGCCAATATTCCTTGCGCACGCGCTCGTTTGACGCCAACGGCTTCTACGGACCGTGGGGCGGCTGGCAAAAATTCTGGATTCACTACGATTCGGTCAACACCATTTATCCGGCCGACGGCGCCGTGGTGAAACCCAAGAGCGGAGTTAAAGAACTAATTCATTTCGAATGGCCGATGGACAAAAAAGCCATAGGCTATAATTTTATTTTAAAAGACAAAGACGGCAACACCATGCGCCTGGAAAATGTGCGCACGCCGTGGAATTTGATCGAGCTCGAACTCGGGTCCCGCTACTCGTGGTTGTTCGCGCCTATCTATGAGGAAAAAGAATTTAAAAAACCGCCGGTGGAGCAGCCGGATCTGGAAACCATCTACTATGGCTTCCGTGTCGCGGGCTCCGTTCCCGGCACGCGTGATATGGAAGTGAATGCCACGGCCAGCGCGCGCGCGGTCAAATACCAGTTTGAATTTTTGAAACTGGATAGAGCCGGCGAGCGCGGCAGTTCCTCGGTCTTCGAATCGCCCACTCCGGAATTTAAAATCGCCATCGCGCCGGGAACCTATGAAGCCCGCGTGCGTACGTTCTTTAACGACAACTCCATCAGCGATTGGAGTCCTCCGTGGCAGTTCTTCGTGCCCTACGAAAAGGTCATCGTGCTGACACCCGAGGATAATGAATATATTGACCCGATTGATTTTGATACGCCGGTGACCTTGACCTGGAAACCGCAGATCGATGTGAACCACTACGTTATTTACATATATAAGGACAATGGCGACTACGTCCGGTCTTACACAACTGAAGGCACCAAAGTCGACGCGCGCTTCCCGCACAACAAAAATTTTCGCTGGCTGGTGATTCCCTATAGCGCGGGACAAAGCGATATCAAGCCGCCGGAGATGCCGGAAGACGCGCCCCGCTTACGCGTTGGTCTTTATATTCCGCTGCTGATGAGCGCGAGCGAAGAGCCCAGCCATTTGTACGGATGGGGCCGTTACTACACCTCCATCATCGATTATGAAGGCCGCAACTATGATCTGAATTCAAAAGTTTCGCAACCGATTTACGGCGGCAGCGGTGAACTCGCGCTCGGTTACTGGCACCGCAAAACTCACTTCGGAACTCTGGTTCACGGCGGCGTCTCCGGATTCCTGCTCGGTGAAAATACCCACAACTACGCCAATGCGGGAGCGCATATCGGCTACCGTCACTTTATGGAAAATGGCAATCGCCTGCGGGTATGGCTTGGCTACACTTACATGGAGTTCCCGGAATTCGTGGTCGATCCATTCACCAAAATTTTCGACTACCATCGTGTCGCCACCGGTGGACCGCAATTGCAAATCTCCTACATGGGCGATTTTAAAACCATGCCGGATTACGGCTGGCACGGTTACGCCACGGTTTATCAATCCATGCAGGGTTACCAAACACCCAATGGACTGGAAAACGTTCCGCGAATCAGTTTCACCGCCGGAGGTTTTGGTACTTACAGATGGTCCGACGACACTAAGTTAATGTTGGGCTACGCTTACCGCCAGGAGAATATTCAGTACAAAAGCAATGACCGCACCGGTCTCGACAACTATTCCACGACCACCGGCCATTATTTGAATTTAAGTATTGAGATCGGTTTAGCTAAACAGAAGTACAAATAATTAATATTTAGTAATTTTCAACACGCCTTTCCATAACTTTAATCCAGTTTTTCGTTCGCGACCTTCGTCCAGCGGCGGCCAGGCCGGGGAAGCTCATTTAGGGTGGACCAAGGCACTGTATCCGTTCCTCACCATGGGACGCACTTGAAGTCATGCGTCGATACCTGAAAAATTAGAAAGATGGTGGTTCTCCAGCGCAATCTCATATGTGCCGTTCTTTTGTTCGCCTGCTTCTCGGCGCTCGCGCAATCTACTCATCTGGCCAGTGGAGCTCAAGCCACAATCTCTACATTCGGCGCTACCGGTAATTGCAAAATTGTCGACAATTCATCTGGTTTTAATGTTTTTGTTCCATACAACACGGCCAATGAGTGGGTCGCTTTTCTCGCATTCCCTCCGAACGGCGTCAGCACTTCAAGTTGCGTCACCTGCCCGTTCACCGAAGTTGCGGTGACCGCGGATGGCACCTGCACAGTGCCCGCGCTTTGCACCAAGGCAAAATTTAAAGCTTGGGGAGCTGGCGGAGGAGGAGGCGGCGGCGGTTCCCCTGGACTTGGCGCAAATGGTGGCGGCGGCGGGTATGCTGAAGTGACCATCGCGACCACGGCTGGATTAGTCTACACGGTTGAAATTGGGGGTAGCGGCGGTGGCGGTGGCTGGAGGTCAGCCGGCGGCAATTCCGTCGGGGCCGGTGGTGGTGGTGGTGGTTATACGCGCGTGCGATTTGGAGGAATGGATCTTGTCATTGCTGGTGGCGGCGGTGGCGGTGGCGGTGGAGACAATGCGGCCGTGGCCAGCCCGCTAGGCATCGGAGGTGCTGCCGGTGGAACCACGGGCGAGGATGGAGTGGCGAGCGGCACGGCTCTTGCGGGAGCGGGCGGAACAGCCGCTGCAGGCGGAGCCGCACCCGCAACTTTGCAAACAGGAACCGGAACTGAACCTATCGCTGGATCTTCACTGTCTGGAGGAACCGGCGGCACCGACGCCATTCCATCTCCGGGAACCGGACTTGCGGGCAATCCGGGCAACCATGGTGGCGGCCAAGGTGGACACTCAGAAACCGGCACGGGCCGCGCGGGCGGCGGAGGCGGCGGCGCTGGATTTTTCGGTGGCGGAGGCGGCAATGCTTCGATCGCGGCCACTCAACGCGGCGGCGGTGGCGGCGGCGGATCCAGTTGGGTCAACACCACGTTTGGCACGAGCACTGTCGTTTTGGCCGGAGCCGGATTGACGGCTGGCAATGCGGCTGACGCCGATCGCGCTGGTGCTGGAACCGGCGGAGCTGGCGGGGCCGCGGGCCTTACAGGCGGAACGGGCGCCAATGGTAAAGTCATGTGCGGATATTGGTTGCCGTAATTTTAAGGCGCCCAGAATCCGCAGATAATTTTCCCACCGACTCCGGGAGTGCCATTGGTCGCGGCTCCGCCACCCGCTCCCGCATTCCCTGCGGGATAGGTGACGGTTCTGTCCGCATCGGATGAATTTCCAGGAGTAGTTCCGGTTCCTGACAGCAAAACAATTCCAGTTCCGGTGACAATCGCAAAACTCGATCCGCCGCCGCCGCCGCCGCCGCGTTGGCTGGCCGCGATCGCGGCATTGGCGCCGCCGCCGCCGAAATATCCAGCGCCCCCTCCGCCGCCACCTGAGCGGCCCGTGCCGGTTTCAGATCCGCCGCCACCGCCGCCGAAATGATTGCCCGCAAATCCCTGCCCAGCGGTTCCGGGAAATGGAATGGCGTCGGTGCCGCCGGTTCCGCCGGAGAGTGAGGATCCATCAAGAGGTTCCGTTCCGGTTCCGGTTTGTGGATTGGTGCCTTTTAATCCCGCGGTCGTCGAACCGCCGGTGCCCGCGATGGCGCCGCCACTGGTGACACCATTTTCCGCGGTCGCTCCGCCTCCGGCGCCCCCTGCTCCCTGACCCGCGCCCACGGCCGCGTTGTCGGCGCCACCGCCACCGCCACCGCCACCGGCAATCAGAACTGTGGTCGCTCCATCACGAACCCGCGAATATCCACCACCACCACCGCCGGCTCCCACGGAATTTCCACCGGCCGCGACGTAAGCCCCGCCGCCACCGCTGCCGCCGACTTCCAATGTATAAACAGTTCCTGGCGCTGTGGTCACAGTGACTTCACCGTAACCGCCGGCACCGCCTGCCGCACCCAATGATACTCCCCCACCGCCACCGCCACCGCCGCCACCCCAAGCTTTAAACTTGGCCATTGTACACAGAGCGGGTGCTGTGCAGGTTCCATCAGAGGCAATTTGAGTTTCAGAATACGGGCAGGTCACACAACTGGAAACGCTCACGCCCGCCGGAGGATTGGAATAAAATGACGACCATTCAATCCCGGTGTTGGTCGGGACAAAAAGATTGTAGCCCGACGAGTTGTCCACGACTCTGCAGGTAGCAAATTCGGTGATGGTTTGATTGGTGCCATTGCTGAGATTGTAAGATTGCGCCCCGAAGGCCTGGGTTACGACGAGAAAAATCGCGGGGGTGATGATTTTGGCGAATGCCATACCACACCTCACCGCTTATTCAGTAGCGCCTTGATTTCCTGAAGCTCACGATGGAGCTTGCTGTTGTCTTCCACGAGGCGGCTCACTTGGTTTTGCAATTCGTTAATGCGGGCGTCGGTCATGCGTTTATTGTGTTCCACGACCGAGGCGATCGAGCGCATTTGCGCGTCAGTGGCTTTGCACATGCCGTACAACTCTTTAGTGGCCTCAATCAAAGGCGCCACTAAGTTGCCGTACTTAACACCTTTGTAACCCGATGCAGGATTGGTCGCGACGAGATCCGGGAAAACTTGTTCCACGTCCTGGGCGACTAAACCGATTTCGTGTTGCTTATTGGAGATCCAATCAAACTCTACACCATTTAATTTCAAGATCGATTCCAATCCAGGAACCGGTTTAAAATTTTCTTTCAAGCGTTTATCAGAAGTGTAGTAGAACGCGAGGGCGGCGACTGAGCCGGAGAAGCTGCCTGAACCCACCACATCGAGAGCGACTAAGGGAGTGGCCGAGCCGATGCCGACTCTGCCTGTGCCACCGGGCATAAGATTAATATTGCCGTTTGCGGCGGTGGTCATGCTGATGCCGAGCGATCCTGCGACCATGCCGATGCGGCCGGTGGTACCGCCGACCAATGTAATGTTACCGCTGGTCGTGCCTGAATTCAGTCTTAAGTTAGAAGTTGTGCCTGTGTTACCAACTGTGACCGCGCCGTTGGATGCATTTCCAATCGTAATGGTTCCTGACGTAGTTCCGGGAGTCACCGACACGTTACCGGTGGCGGCGTTAACTGCCATTGAAATACCGAGCGTACCGCCAACAATTCCCACCGATCCAGCGCTGCCGGAAACCAATGTCACGTTGCCCGAAGTAGTACCTGAAGTGAGAGCTGCGTTACCGCTAGTGCCGGTCACCGCTACTGAAA
>JANMVK010000115.1:0-2175 GCA_031392725.1 Pseudobdellovibrionaceae bacterium | reverse complement strand
CTAAGATCGCGCCGAGCCGTTGGGTGGCGAAAAATAAAATGATATATTCGAGTTCGTTCTGGGCCAGCACCGCCACGCGGTCGCCCTTAGTGATGTTCATCCGGTCGCTTAAGACAGTGGCCAAGCGGACACTCAAGTCATAACATTCCTGATAGCTAAAGCCGCGGCCATCCTCGCCGCATTGAATGGCGCATTTCCCAGGAGAGAGTTGCGCCCAGCGCTTTAACCAATCAAGTGTCATAGTCCCAAACCAAAGCCGCCGCCGCCATGCTGAGTCCGCCGCCGGATCCGAGCATAAACACCAGGTCGCCTTTTTTAAGTTTGTGCTGCAAAACCGCGTCGTGCAACGCCATGGGAATGCACGCACTGCCGGTGTAACCGTAACGGTCCATCACATTGTGCGATTTCGAATGAGGCAGGCCGAGATTGTCGAGTGCCTCGTAAATGCTTTGAATATTAATTTGCGTGAGGAAGAAATGATCGATGTCTTGTTCTTTTTTATGTAACCGGTCGAGCAAAATCCGGGTGAGGCGCGGCCAATGAGTGCCGTTGGTCTCGATTGGGATTTTCTTAGCGAAGTCGAGCAGGTGTTTTTTGTTCTCAATCACTTCATGAGTGATGGGCGTGCGGGTGCCGCCGGCGTAAATTCCCATGTAATCGTGGTACTGGCCGTCGGCGAACAATGTGCTCGCGAGTAATCCCTCAGTGGCGTCCGTCTCCCGCGCCTGCACTACCACGGCGCCGGCGCCATCGGCGAACAACGTCGCGATTTTATAATCGTCAAAATTTAAATATTTGGTCATGCCGTAAGCGCCGACCACCAAAATGTTTTTGTATTGCGGATCGGCCGCGATGTATTTGCCGGCCATGTCGAGAGCCGTAACAAATCCGGCGCAGGCTGAGTTGATATCAAATGCGCCCGCGCGTTTGGCTTGCAATTTATGTTGCACAACCGCGGCCGTGCTCGGCGACAAATAGTCAGGAGTGTCGGTCGAGACAATGATCAAATCGAGATCGCTCACTGAGATTCCGGCGTTCTTTATGGCCTGTTCCGCTGCTGGAACAATCAGATCGGAAGTGGCCTGATCCTCTGACATGTAGCGTCGCTCAATAATATTCCGCTTAGCCCGCAGAAATGAGTCAACGTCCTTACCGTACATTTGGTTGAACTCTTCGTTGCGGACAACCTTCTCCGGCGCGTACAGGCCGGTCCCTTTGATCACTGCTTTTCTCATCATTGAAGATTGTCTCCTGCCTAAAAACATTTCTTTGTTGTTATGAGGCGCGAAAATAGCTAAGACTCCCTCCAAAAACAAGGGGTGTTTCGGGTGAGGAAAATCAGCTTTGATTTCAAGGATCGTCATGTACTCGTGACAGGCGGGGCTCAAGGTATAGGCTTTGAGATCGCAAAGTGCTTTTTACAGGCTCAGGCAACGGTTACTATTGCCGACTATGCGGAAGATGCGCTTGAGTCCGCCAAGAAGGAGCTCTCTGGCTTGGGCCAGCTTCTCACGCAGCGTTTAGATGTAACTGACCGTCAATCCTGCAAAAAATTAACGGAATCGTTAACTAAGCCGATCAACTGTTTGATCAACAATGCGGGCATCACCCGCGATAAAAGCTTCAGCAAAATGACTGATGAGGATTTTGACTCTGTAATTCAGACCAACCTCACCGGAATTTTCAATGTGACCAAGGCTGTGATGGAAAAATTCGACGCCAACCAGCCGAAGCGCATCATAAATATGGCTAGTGTAGTTGCTCTATACGGAAATTTTGGCCAAACCAATTATGCGGCGGCAAAAGCCGGAGTGGTGGGAATGACGAAAACTTGGGCGCGCGAATTCGGCCGCAAAGGTTTTACGGTTAATGCCGTCGCTCCCGGATTTATCCGTACAAAAATGACCGAAGCCATGCCGAAGGATGTATTAGACGGGATCGCAGCTAAAGTTCCGCTGCAACGTCTAGGGGAAACATCCGACATCGCCAACGCCTGTATGTTCCTGGCGAGCGATGAAGCGGCGTACATCAATGGCACTGTGATCAGTGTCGATGGCGGCTTGGTCTTATAGATGAAAAAAATCATTCTGCTCTCTCTGCTGCTGAGCACAGCTTCGGTATTTGGTAAAAGTGCCTCTTTGCCCGGGTTTATTGAAATTCGCCCCGGCCATAAAT
>JANMVK010000853.1:0-13815 GCA_031392725.1 Pseudobdellovibrionaceae bacterium | reverse complement strand
GAACAAAACCCCTTCGTCGATGCGAAGCGAGGGTGTTGTGACGGTGCCTTGGAAGATGGCCGGCGGATGCATGATCACCCGTCGACGCGCAAAGATATTGCCCTTCACGGCACCCGAGATAATCACCGTTTCAGCCTCAATTTGGGCTTCCACGTGGGCGCCTGGATTAATTACAAGAGTGTCATTGGTGAAAATCTCACCGCGAAAGTGGCCACCGATCCGAACGGTGCCTTCAAAAGTCAGCCGGCCATCAAACGACGCGCCTTTTTCGAGCAGCGCGGTCACCGCACTGGCCGTATCCGAACCTTTGTCTTTTTCTACCTGCGCCATGAGTCCCTAAGGGTGTCGGCCACTTGGTTCAGCTCATCATCTGAATAGAAGTGGATTACGATTTTGCCCTTACCATTATCATAATCCAACGCCACTTTTGAGCCGATCAATTTTTGCAGTTCCTCGCCCAAATCGGCGGCCGCCTTAGCGCGGGCATCTAGTTTTTTGGTAGTGGCCGAGTCCGTTGCGACTTTGGCCCTGGTCACTAGTTTTTCCAGAGCGCGGACGCTGAGACTTTCCGATTTGGCTTTGTTGGCCAGCTGAGTCTGCAGTGAACCGTCTTCCACTCCGAGCAAGACCTTGGCCTGACCGAGGGAGATTTCGCCTTTTGACACCATCTGTCGAACGCCAGGCTCAAGCTGGAGAATTCGGAGCACATTGGTGACTGTGGCCCGCTCCTTACCCACCTTCTGCGCCAAGTCATTTTGCGTCAGGTTATATTTTTTAATAAGGAAGTCATAGGCTTCTGCTTCCTCGATGGGATTCAAGTTTTCGCGCTGGATGTTTTCAATCAGCGCAATTTCGAGGACCTCTTGGTCTTCACTCTTTTTGATAATGGCCGGAACCTCTTTGAGTCCAGCTAACTGGGCCGCGCGCCAGCGGCGTTCACCCGCGATAATTTCAAATTCATCGCCATCTATGCGGCGCACGAGAATCGGCTGAATCACGCCTTTTTCTTTGATTGAGTTGGCCAGCTCATCGAGCGGGCCTTTTTCAAAATTTTGCCGCGGCTGTTTGGGATTGGGATTTAATTTCTCAATCGCAATCTGCCAAATGCGGGCGTGGTCAGGAATCGGTGCGGTGACCGTGACAATTTTTTCAACGATTTTTTCCACCGGAGTCTGCAGCACTGGGGCCGCTTCAATAAAGCCTTCGCGAATGGCCGGCTCCGCCTTTTTCTCAATTTTTTCCGTCAACGCTTCCAGCGCGCGCGAGGCGCCGACCGAACTTTTTGAAAATGCGCCTTCATCGGTTGATCCCAGCAGGGATCCTAGACCGCGACCCAAGCCTTTCGCCTTATGCGGCGTTTTCGGTTGAGGATTAGCTGTGTCAGACATGCATTTCTCCATCAGTACTTGGCGGCGCGTTCGTCACGGATTCAGCACCGATCGCTGTTTTGTTCTCTCCGTAGACCCGTTGATCCAGCTCTTCGGCTAGTTCTTTGTAGCGTTTCGCGCCAATGGATTTGGGATCATATTGAAAAATGGTTTGGCCATGGCTCGGAGCCTCGCTTAAGCGAACATTGCGCGGAATGATTGCGCGGAAAACTTTATCGCCAAAGTGCGATTGAATTTCGGACACCACTTGATGCGACAAATTATTACGGGCATCAAACATCGTGAGCACGATGCCTTCGATGCGTAGTTCCTGGTTTAAACTTTTTTTGATCAGGCCCGCGGTGTTGAGAAGTTGCGATAAGCCTTCGAGCGCGAAATATTCACATTGCAGGGGAACCAGAAAAGTTTCTGCCGCCGACAGAGAGTTCACGGTCAAAAGTCCAAGGCTAGGCGGGCAGTCGATTAATATATAAGGATAGCGGTCCTTAATTTCATGAAGAGCGCCCTTTAGGCGAAACTCCCGTTGGGGCATATCCACCAATTCAATTTCGGCGCCCACCAAGTCGGGGTTAGCCGGCACAATGTCGAGATTAGTCACCTGAGTAGCCTGAATAGCCTCGTGAATAGGCTTTTCACCAATCAAAACCTGATAGATATTGTTCTCTTGATTCTCATATCTCTTGACGCCAAGCCCACTTGACGCGTTGCCCTGTGGGTCCATGTCTACTATGAGTACTCGCCTACCCAACTCTGTAAGCGCCGCAGCAAGATTGACTGAAGTCGTGGTTTTGCCTACTCCACCCTTCTGATTAGCCACACAAATTATTCGTGCCATGATGTAATTCCCCGCCTGATGATGAACTCAATATATAGTCGAACTATGCCGATTGTTCCATGTAGAACTAGGGGAGTCCAGCCCAAATGAATCGTTTCCTTTCGGCGTTGATCATCATTATTGCCGCGTCGTTGACCTGTGGATGCAGTAAGGAAGACCCACATCCCGAGGTTCGAGATCCCATTTACAAAGACCTCAAGAGCCAAGCCGACCTTCACCAAAAAGAAGTAGAAGAACAAAAGAAATTCCTTGGCGAATTTAAAGTGGAAATGGCCAAGACCGAAGCCAATTCCATGGAGCGGAAAGATTTCCGCATAAAGATCGCCAAGGCCGAATCCAATATCAAAAATCACGAGCAGTGGGCGCACTTCTACCGAATTCGCACTGAACGCAGGGCTGTAGTAGACAAAGTAACCTCCAAAGAGGCCCGCCTTGCTGACAAGCCATGGCCAGATCCGAGTGAGTACTCTGACTATCTAGTGAATAAGCGCCTCCGCGAGGTCAGCTTAAATTGGAACTCACGGGTACCAAGGCTCCAAGACCGACTACCCAAAAAGGTTATGGTTGAAAAAGATGGCGAAGCTGAAAATGCGGCACCCGAGCGAAAACCGGCCAGCGGACATTAGTACTGTTCTACGTTCCACGTGGAACGAATAATCTAAGATGTTTTGGTGGTCACAATAACTCCCCGGCGAGCTTGGCTCGTGGGAAGTGAATACTCACCCAAAAGGTGGGGCGTCCAGACGGACATTATTTGTGAGGGAATTTGAGCAATTTCGCGCGACCAAGCGGCGCCCTTAAGGTGGAAGAACCGGCCGCCTTTAGAAAAAATCTTGTTACAGGCCAACATAGTTTTAGACAGTGACGCAAATCCGCGAGTCACGCCAATGGTCAAATTCGCATTCTTCAGAGATTCAAGCCGCACCGACATGACTTTGACATTCTTCATCTGCATAGCGTTGATGGTGTGTTTCAGAAATTCACATTTCCGATTGTCACTCTCGATTAAATGAATGGCCACATTGGGATTTAATATTCCAAGAATTATACCAGGCAGACCATTGCCTGATCCCACGTCATGAACGGTGCCCTGAAGTCCAGTCTTGGTGATCAACTGACAGGCCTGCAAACAATCGGCGAAGTGAACTTCATCAGCTTCACGCTCAGTAGTTCGGGCCACCAAATTCAAGCGCAGATTAAATTTCAAAAGTTCGCTATGATAAGTCTTGAGCAGTTCCATCACTTGACTCGGCGTATCAGGATACCACTCGGGTAAGCGCCACAGAGCGTTGTCTTTCTGCGGCTCCTCATTTTTGATCCACGGAGTCTTCGCGGCCGGAATTCCATCACTCATAGTGACAGCTCCTTAGAGCGAGCGCGGCCTTTGAGGCAAACTAAAAGTGCCTGAATGGCCGATGGATTCACTCCACTGATCCGTTGAGCTTGCCCTAAAGATCGAGGTTTTATGCGACTCAACTTTTCAATCTCCTCACGCGAAAGTCCGCGCACTGATGCATACTCTAGATCGGCAGGTATACGCAATTCCTCGAGTTTACGGGCCTGCTCCACCATTTCATTCTGTCGCTTGATGTATCCCGAATATTTAACGTGGATCTCGACTGGACTATAAATGTCTTCATCCTCGGGGACATTCACTCCAAAGTGCTTCAATTGCAAACACGAGATCTCATCGCGTCTTAGTAAGTCCGCGGCTTTTATAGGTTTCAATAAAACTGGCGTGCCCAATTCAGTGAGCTTCGCTTGGGTTTTTTCGTTGGGAACCAGGCTCAACTCATCCAATTCACGTAAGAGAGCTCCGCGCTTGCTCATTATGTTTTGCAGATGCTCGGATTGCTCCATAGTTAGCAAACCAAACTTTTCGCCGATGCCAGCTAAGCGTTCAATAGTATTGTCTTCTCTCAAAACTAAACGGAATTCCGCCCGTGACGTCATCATCCGGTAAGGTTCGCGCGTTCCTTTGCTAACTAAGTCATCCATCAACACGCCCATATAAGCTTGGTCGCGGCCGAGAATCAGTTCGCCTTTTTCGAGAATTTTAAGCGCGGCGTTGGCGCCGGCCAAAAGTCCTTGCGCGGCCGCTTCTTCATATCCGCTGGTCCCGTTGATCTGTCCGGCTAGAAAAAGTCCGGCGATGGCTTTGGTTTCCAGAGTGTGAAAAATTTGAGTGGGTTCGATAAAGTCATACTCGACCGCGTAACCGGGCTTCAGCATTTTCACATTTTCTAAACCCGGAATGGTCCTTAAGAATTCGTACTGCACATCTTCCGGCAGCGAAGTGGAAATTCCCTGAAGATAAACGGAATTGGTGGTTAGCCCTTCGGGCTCGAGAAAAGTCTGGTGTTTCTCTTTGCCGGCGAAACGAGTAATTTTATCTTCAATGCTCGGGCAGTAGCGCGGGCCGATACCCTCAATAATTCCAAGAAACATGGGAGATTTATCGAGGTTACGCCTGATGATGTCGTGAGTCTGTTCATTGGTGTAACTCAAAAAGCAGGCAATTTGCGGAAGTTGCAAGGCTTTGGGACTGAACGCGGAGAAGGGAATAAATTTTTCGTCGCCCCACTGCGGGGTGGTTTTCGACCAGTCGATGGAATCTTTCTCCAAGCGGGCCGGCGTCCCGGTCTTTAGTCGAGTCACATTAAAGCCGAATTCGCGCAGTTGATCGGAAATTCCCTGAGTCGCTTTGTCGCCGACTCGTCCGCCGGCGATTTGTTTCAGGCCAAGATGCATCACTGCATTCATAAAAGTTCCGGTGGTTATGATCACCGCTTGGGCCCCGATCCGGGCATCGCCGTCGGTCACGATTCCGCGGCACACGCCGTTTTCAATAATCAGAGTTTTGGCTTCAGCCTGGAGCAAAGTCAGGCCCGGAGTAGTAACCAGCTTTTTTCCCATATATTCGCAGTACAAATCTTTATCGCATTGCGAACGCGACCCGCGCACAGCCGGACCTTTGCGCGCGTTGAGTCTCTTAAACTGAATGCAGGTTTTATCGGCGGCCACACCCATGGCCCCGCCGAGAATATCAATCTCCCGCACCATATGGCCTTTGCCCAAGCCGCCGATGGACGGGTTGCAACTCATGTAACCGATGCGGTCGAGATTGGTGGTGCAAACCAGGGTGTTCATACCCAGACGAACGGCGGCCAGTGCGGCTTCGATTCCCGCGTGTCCGGCACCCACCACTATGACATCAAACTTTTCCATTTATTTGCCCAAACAGAACTCGGAAAAAACCCGGTCCATAACCTGATCGTCGTAGGTCAAACCCAAAATCTCATACAAAGCCTGCAAGCCTGACTGCAATTCGAGTGCGATCAAATCTGCACTCTCGCCAGCGTCGAGCATCGGCAAAGCGGCTTTCAAACTCGAACGCACGATTTCCAAGCCCTGATAGTGACGAACATTACTGACTAACGTTGAGTCCTCAGAAATTTCGCGGGTCAATTGTTCGCGCAATAAATTTTTGACGTCGGTAAGTCCTGCTCCGGTGAGAGCACTAACAGGGATGGCCCGCGCCCCATTTTCACTCCAAGAAAATTTCGCAAGATCCGACTTATTGGCGATAACCACAGCTTTATCCCAAGGAATTTGCGGGAAAAACACTCGGTCTTCATCCGTCACGCCCTCGGCGGCATCAACCAGATACAAAATCAAATCCACTTGTCCTAATTTTTCCAGAGCACGGCCCACGCCGATTTTTTCCACCGGGTCATCCGTCACCCGCAAGCCCGCGCTGTCGACCAAAGTCACGCGCACGCCTTCAAACTGCATTTCAGCTTCGACAAAATCCCGGGTCGTGCCCGGCGTCGCCGTCACGATGGCGCGGTCGGATTCCACCAATGCATTTAACAGCGAAGATTTACCGGCATTCGGCCGGCCGGCCAACATCACGTGAAAACCGTTTTGAATAATACGTCCGGAGCGGTGAGTGGCGATCAGGGCTTCCACCTCACTCAGCATGGCCCCGGCTTTATCCGAAAGAATTTTAACAGAGGCGATTTCAATATCCTCAGAGGCAAAATCTATATTGGCTTCGAGATGCGCTAAGATCCACGTGAGTTTTTCAACCAGATCGCGCAACCGGCGCGATAACTCACCCTGCAGCTGGCGTAAAGCCAGTCCACTGGCGCGCTTGCTACGGCTCTCGATCATGGCCAGCACACTCTCAGCCTGAACCAAATCCATCCGGCCATTCATAAACGCGCGGTAGGTGAACTCCCCGCGCTCGGCCGGCCTGGCGCCGCCCTCAACCAGCGCGCGCAGAATTTCATTCACCACGGCCTCGGAGCCGTGACAGGAAATTTCAAAAGTGGTCTCGCCGGTGAAGCTGCGGCCCTGGGCAAAATACGACAACAAGACTTCGTCCAGCGAGTCCTGACTGGAGGCGCTTTTTAAAACGCCGTAATAGATTTTGTGAGACTCCAAATTTTCGGGGAGAAAGGCGGCGAGTTTGCGGGTGATTTCCGCCGCCCTGGGTCCGCTGATACGAATAACTGAGATGGCTCCCAAACCGTGCGCCGTCGCCAGCGCACAAACGGAGTCTTTATCTTTGTTCGAAGACCTCATCTTGATTGTCCGAATCTATGCGATTTCCCTCATTCTCGATGGGGTAAATCTTAATTTTTTTGAAATGGCCTTCGCCGATGGAACGGCTTTTCACGCGGCCATCTTCAGCCAAGTACTGGTGAATGACTTTTCTGTCTTTCGGCGGAAGCGCGCGGAAATAAACCGATTTGCCTTTATCCAGCGCTATGCCTTTTAATTTCTCAGCCAACTGGATCAAAGCTTTGTCCGCTTCTTCGCGGAAATTGGAACAATCGATGTTCACATTGATGTTCTGCTCGGGATCGGCATGCTGCACGGCCCGGCGGACATACAATTGAAAAGCATCGAGCAGCTGTCCTTCTTTGCTGGTCAGCATTTGTTCATCTTTACCGGATACATCCACGTGAATGGAACCATCGGCCAGGGTTTTCACTTCGAATCCCAGCTCAAAGCGGCCGAGATCAATCAACTCGCCCAAAATCTCTTCCACCAGCGCTTCCGGTCCTTCAATTTTTTTCGCCGTGGTCTTCTTTCCGAACAATTTTCCGAACAGTCCTGTCATATCCCTTACTCCTAGTTTAAGCCCCTTGGGTCACGAGCGGTTTTGGCTTATCCCGCATAAAATACAGTTGTTGAATAACACTAAATACGGCCCCTACCCACATATACAAGGTCAATCCACTGGGCAGGCTTACCATGAAAAAGGTAAAAATAAGTGGCATCATCAACATCACTTTGGCCTGTGCCGGATCCATTGTATTCGGCGTTATTTTCTGCTGGATAAACATAGTAACGCCCATCAGCACGGGCAAGATGTAAAACGGGTCCTTCAACGAAAGATCGTGGATCCATAGCGTAAATGGCGCCTGGTAGAGCTCGACGCTATTCCCGAGCACTTGGTATAGTGCAATAAATATAGGAAATTGCAGGAAAACCGGCAAACAGCCGCCCAGCGGGTTCACTTTATTGGTCTTCATTAAGGCCATCATTTCCTGCTGCTGCTTGGCCTGGTCGTCTTTGTACTTTTCACGCAGGGCTTGAATTTGGGGCTGAATGGCCTGCATCGCCTTCATCGACTTATATGAGTAGATATTGAAAGGCAGCACGCCAAAGCGCACCACAATGGTCATTAAGATAATCGACCAACCCCAATTGGACGTGAGTCCGAAAAACCATTTCAGCAAATCCAAAATATGCCGGCCGATCCAGTGGAAAAATCCGAAGTCGACCACCTTGCCCAGATTTTCATCCACCGCGTTTAACAATTGATGCGATTTCGGTCCGACGAAACCCAAATAATTCAGGTCAAACGCGGAACCTTTGTTCAGCACCGAATACTGCAGCATCAAGTCGGCGTAGTGATTTTTGTGATTGGTGCGGCCCTTGGCTTCCGGCAAGACTTGCGATTTATCGAGTATGGCTTGCGTGAAGTATTGCGAACCGATCGATGCCACTTTCACGCGGCTCCAGGATTTTTGCGTGTCTTCCTTGTCAATCAGCACCCGCTCATCCGTGTCGGACGCTCCGATATAAAATTCCTGTTTTTCAAACTGCGGCATCAGGAAATTTTGTCCGCCTTCCGCCTCGACCACTTCCTCGGTCATAAAAGTGGTGAGGCCGACAAAGCGGTCGTCCTCGCCGGTCACCTGCACTTTGTAATCGATCAAATATTTTTCCGGAATGATCTCCATGCTCTTGGTGACTTGCAGTTTGCCCACACTGGCGCGGCCGACAAACAACCGGTCATTCACTTTCTCAACGGTGAACGGAAGAATCTCCTCTCGTCCCAGCAGCCGGGTTTCAAAAGAGAGCGCGGTCTCTTCCGGATGGCCGAGTTCGATGGTGCCGCCTTTGCGGTCTTTAAATTTGTGCACGCGCACGTTTTTCAAACCCATCCCGCGCGAGGAAATATCAAAGCTTAAATTCTCGCTCTCAAAAGTGGAGATTTTTTCAGGAGCGTTGGTGACCTTGGACGTTTCGACCTTGGTGGCGGTGGCCACCGGAATTTTCACGCCCTCGGGTTTGCTCTCGGCGGCGCCCGGCACGCTGGTCGCCACATCGGTCGGCGCTTTTTTGTTCGCGAGGGGATATTTTTTCTGCATGTACGTTTGCCAGCCGACAAAAGTCAGTCCGACTAGAATCACGGCCACGATGGTGCGCGCATCAAAGAAGTTTTGCTGTTCGTTGTTCAATTCAATTTCCTTTCAGGTGTCCGTCCGCGAGCGGAGGACACGGATCATAGCCAAACGGCCCCAGGGGATGGCATTTGAGCAGGCGCTTCAGCGTCAGCCAAAACGCGGCGCCCGGAGGATGATTGGCAAAAGCCTGATGAGCGTAACAAGAGCACGAAGGTTCAAAACGGCAAACCGCTCCGCTGAACGCGGAGAAACAGGCGCGATAGACTTGGATTAAAAACAAGGCCGCAACTCTAACGTAATTTTGCCGCAGCTCGTGCCATCGCTTCATCAAATTCCTCGTGCGTTAGCGCACTGTAGAAGCCTTTGGGCCTCCGTTTTAAAATCATGTTCACATCAATCCCTTTCTCAGAGGATTGGTGGGCGGACCACCGCCTAAAAAATTCCCGGCCCCAACGTTTTAGCCTATTCCGGATAACCGAGGAACCAATATGCGTGGAAATTGTCCAGCCACAGCGAATGCGGGCATCAAGCCCCCGGCGCCAATTCAACAGCAACCAGGAATTCACGTGAACCACTTTGCCCTCTGATTTTAGAGCAAGAAAATCCGCGCGCCGATTGAGCGAACTGTAGCGGGAATTACTTGCCACCTGGCTTCACGGCCAAAGTTTTGCGGCCCTTGGCGCGGCGGCGGGAGAGCAACTTGCGGCCATTTTTAGTGGCCATCCGGCCACGAAATCCATGCTTTTTTGCACGGCGCTTTTTGCTCGGTTGATATGTACGTTTTGGCATGATCGATCCTCGTTGACGTTAATTTGATATATGGCGGCAATAAACCACATGCCTATTTTTCGAGTCAAGGTATCAGGGGGCCTCAAGGATTTCCACGGGTTGCCCTATATGCCTTAAAAGTGTGCAGGCACCCTTTTTAGGCACTATCGCGCTAGATCTCCCAAATCATTGAAAGTTTTTTTTAACTCTGTTACCTGTTTAACCTCTTATCCACAAAAATTAGGTGGGGGCACCGGTGAATTCTCAACAGGAATTCTGGCATCAGATTAAATCGAGCCTGAAGGCTAAAAATCAGAATAACAAACCCCTGCAAATGTGGTTTGAACCCACGAGCTTAGTGGGCATAGAGGACCGTTCTTCGGGCCGCTGTTTTACCCTTGGCGTGCCGACGGAGTTGCATAAGTTTTGGATCTCGCAAAACCTCCTGGAGAGAATTTGTTCTGAGATATCAGCGCTTTATCAAAATCCATTTCAGATTGAACTGATCGTGACAGGTCAGGGCCATATGCAAGTGTCCGAGATGGTCATCGCGCCTGAGGCTGATCATCATATTAATGGCGTCACGGCCGGCGCCGAATCCGGCGTATCGGGCTCCTCCATGGGCTCTCACCGCGACATGCTCAACGCCGATTATACGTTTTCGACCTTTGTGGTCGGACGAAATAACGAATTTGCCCATGCTGCGTCCTTCAACATCGCCGAGAGTCCCGGCAAAGAGAGCTACAATCCCCTGTTTATCTGCGGACCGACGGGAATGGGAAAAACTCACTTATTGAATGCTGTGGGTAATCATATTCGCATCGCATTTCCCCATTTCCGCATCCTTTATGTGTCGGCTGAGCGCTTTTTGAATGAATGTATTTCGAGTATTCGCAGAAACGAGATGGATAAATTTCGCGTCCGTTACCGCGACAAGTGCGATGTTTTGCTGATGGATGACATTCAAATCCTGGGACGCGGCGAGGCCGTGCAGGAAGAGTTTTTCCACACGCTTAATGATTTCTTCGAGAAGGATCAGCAAGTGATCGTGGCATCGGACCGCATGCCAAAAGATATTAAAGGCCTTGAGGACCGCATCCGCACCCGTCTGGAATGGGGTTTAATCGCCGATATTCAGATGCCCGATATCGAAACCCGCGTGGCAATCCTTAAATATAAGGCGGAACGCAAAAATATCAGTTTAAGCAATGAAGTGGTGGGTCACGTCGCGCGGATTTCCAAGCGCTCCATTCGGGAACTTGAGGGTAACCTCAATAAAGTAAAAATGTTCTCCGAGCTGCAGGGTGTGCCGATCGATTTGGAGCTCGCCAAGCGCGTATTATCGACCCACGATGACGTCGCGACTATCACTATAGATGACATTCAAAAGCTGGTTTCCGATCACTATAAAGTCCGCATGCCGGATCTAAAATCTAAGACCCGCACGAAGCCGTTAGTAACGGCGCGCCAAGTGGCGATGTGGCTGGTCAAAAAACATCTGGATAGATCACTGGTCGACATCGGCCGGAGCTTTGGTGGGAAGGATCATACCACCGTTATGAACGCTTTGCGTCGCATCGAGGATCAACTGAACAAAGATTCAGAAATTAAGCGTGATATCGAAGAATTAGAGAGCCGTATCCACAATATCACAGGGGTGTGAATGGGGACAGTGGATAACTATGTGTACAGCTATGGGGGTAAGTTTTTGGCGACCGGGTTATGCACAATTTCAGAAAGTTACGCGGCCCGCATCGGCACCGGTACTCCACAGGGAATTCGTAGAATTTTCCAACGCTTAAGTGGTAAACAGAGAAAATCGCGGACCTACTGCTATTACTAGATATTTATTAATAAAAAGAAGTTAAATTAGGGACCAATTTTTCAGGAATCACGGTGAGGAACATAAAATGAAGTTGTCGGTCGAAAAAAAGGACCTGTTAAACGTAATTGCTCGTGCCCAAAATATTGTTGAGAAACGCAACACCATGCCGATCTTGGTCAACGTTTTGATTGAAGCCAAAAGTGACGGGATGCGGGCCTTCGCCACCGATCTTGAAGTCAGTCTGACTGATGAAATAAAAGCATCGGTCAAATCTCCGGGCAAAGTGGCGGTCAACGCCAAGAGCTTGTTTGAGATCATCAAAGAATTGCCCGAAGGAAAAATCGACCTGGAGAGAAAAGATAACAACTGGTTGAAGATCACGCAGAACCGCGCGGTGTTCAATATGGTGGGAATCAGTCCTGAGGAATATCCCGTGTTTCCCACTTTCACGACCCAAGAGTTTGTGAAGATGGACGGCGAAGTGTTTGCCGAGATGATTGAGAAAACTATTTATTCAGTCAGCACCGACGAAACCCGCTATCACTTGAATGGCGTTTATTTAGAAGTGCGTCCGGATAAAGACGCGGCCATTTACCGAATGGTGGCCACCGACGGACACCGTTTGTCGCTGATCGACCGCAAAATCACTTCGGCGTCTCCAAAAAATACTCAAGGCGTGATTGTTCCGCGCAAAGGTCTCCACGAAATCAGAAAATTGCTCGACACTGTGGAAGAGTCTGTGGAAATCGCCATTGAGGGCGCGCAACTTGTGGTCCGTCACGGCACAACCGTGCTGATGGTGCGTTTGATTGAGGGTAAATATCCCAATTATCAACAGCTTATTCCACAAAATCTGAAAGAGCATTTTCTCGTTCAACGCGAGGCTTTGCTGTCTTCATTGAAACGCGTTTCGCTGTTGAGCAATAGTAAATCAAAAGGCGTCACATTCTCCATTAGCGGCGGCAAAATGGAAATCACTTCGAACAATCCTGAGTTAGGCGATGCCAAGGAAGAAATCGAAGTGGATTACAAAGGCAAAGATTTGAAAATCGGTTTTAACGCCCGTTATGTTCTGGATGTTTTAGGCAGTATGAAGGACGACATCGTCCGCGTGGAGCTCAATGATCAGTTGTCGCCCGGACTGTTGCGTCCGCAAGATGACCCGAGCTACACCTGCGTCGTTATGCCGATGAGGATTTGAAACTACAATCGCTAAAACTGCGCGGTTTTCGTAATTACCGCCAACTGGATCTCGATCTGCCCGAGGGCGTGATCGTGTTCGTAGGCCCCAACGGACAGGGCAAAACCAATCTGATTGAAGCTTTTCATTATCTGTTGCGTGGAGAAAGTTTCCGGCCGGCCAGCTATGAAACTCTCCGCAATCCTGAATTTGAAAAAGTCTCGCTTAAGGCGGCGGTGATTCAGCGCGGACTTCAGCACGAAATCGATTTGTCTTTTGTCGACGGAAAAAAGGTCGCCCATTGGAACGGCAACCGGGTTCCAGCCGCAACTCTAGCGCGGACCTTTCCTTTGGTGTTGTTTTCGCCCGAAAGTTTGGCCGCGATCAAAAGCGGGCCCGAGCAACGGCGGGTGCTGCTCGACGATCTTTTGCTCACCCATTCGGCTAGCAGCGTTAAGATTTTGCGGGATTACAAGAGGGCGCTGCGTTCGCGCAACCGGGTTTTGCGGGATGCACGGGATCACCGCACCACTAGGAATCAAGCGTTGGCCATTCTCGAAAGCCTGGACCCTAGTTTTTTACCACTGGCGGCGGAACTCACCTTCGCGCGGCTGCAGGCTCTGCGCGATCTGAACGATGATTTCCACAGAGCGGTCGTGGCGGTTCTCGAGGATAAGTCTGTGGATATTTCGGTGGAGTACCTGATTTCGTCACAGAAAGCGGAAAGTTGGAGCCGCTCCGACATACTTTCTGCTCTGCACCAACGGACGCAGGAATTGCGCGAAAAAGAGATTCAAACAGGCACATCCCTAGTGGGTCCTCACAAGCATGACATCCGCTTCCTATTTACTGGAAAAGATTCACGCTTTTTTTGTTCGCAGGGGCAGCAAAGAGCGCTAATTTTATCTTTCAAAATGGCCCAAATATTATATCATCAGAGGGCTCATCAGATTTACCCGTTTTTGCTCTTGGATGACGTGCTGTCGGAGCTCGATCCGATACGCCGTTCGAATCTGGTGAAATTTTTGAAAGACATCCCGGCGCAGATCTTTTTGACCACGACGGACCTGTCTTTCTCCATGGATTTTGGCGCTCAACGATTGAGTGTCTTC
>JANMVK010000716.1:0-2320 GCA_031392725.1 Pseudobdellovibrionaceae bacterium | reverse complement strand
AGCCGTAAGATGGCTGCATTCGGTTGAGGGAGATCTGACCTACCAATTTCCGGAGAAAACTTTAGCCAATCTGGGAATGGCGCATTTTAATTTGGGACAATACCAAAAGGCGGAAGACTACTTTCTCCGCTCACTCGAAATCCGCAGGCAAAACTGCGTGACCGCCAACTATTATGGCCGAACATTAATCGAGCTGAAACGCACTGTGCAGGCGGCTGAGATGTTGGATCAGGCCGTGGAATATTGCAGGGCGAGCCGCTTTGAGGATCCGCTGTACTTTTCTGCAATGAGTTATTTCACTCTTGGAGAAAAGGAAAAAACGCGGGCGAGGTTGGAAGAATTACTCAAGGACTATCCCAAAAGTAAGTATGTCGCCAAGGCTAAAGGGATGTTAGAGTTGCTCGAACAATGAAGCTAACCGGCGAACTCCTCAGACAGGCGCGTGAAAACGCAAAGCTATCTTTGAGCGAGGTGGCGCTCTCCACCAAGATCAATCCAAAGATTCTCACTGCTATTGAAAACGGCGACATGACCAATTTGCCGGCGAAGACTTTTTTAAAAGGCTTCGTGCGCTCTTATGCGGTGTTTTTGAAAATTGACGCCGACGAAGTGATGAAGGTGTTTGCGTCGGAAACCGGCGGCGCACCTGTTCCCGTGATTGATCCTGAAGTGATCCGCGCGGCGAATGAAGCCACGCCCACGACGGCGTCCGCTCCCGCGCCTTCGGCCAAGCCGCGGCGGGTGGGCGATGATGAAACTTTCTCAGGCCTGCGCGCGGTGGCGGTCACGGTCATCGTGGTGTTGATCGGTGTGATTATCGGCGTTCGCGAACTGATTGAGAAGTATCAACGGGAAAAAGTCGTGGAAGCCAGCACGGAGCTGAAGGTCAGCCCGCTGGCGGAAGTGAAAAAGGAAGAACCCCCACAGAGAAAAGAAGAGCCCGCTCCTCAGCCCAAAGTTCTCGAGAAATTGGCCGAGATCAAAGCTCCTCCGATGGAAGTGAAAAAGGAAGAGCCCAAAAAAGAAGAGCCGAAGAAGGAAGAACCGAAAAAAGTTGAGCCGGTGGTGGTCGTCGAGCCCAAAAAAGTGGAACCTCTTCCGGTAAAAACTGTGGAAGCTAAAAAAGAAGAACCGAAGCCGGCGTTGACTGATCCCAAACCTGAAACTATTTTGAAATCCGCCAAGAACGAAATTATTCTCGAGGCGCTCGACAAAGTCGAAGTGAAATTCAAAGTTCACGGCGAAGCTAAAATTTTATCCTTAGGTCCCACGCAGGTGCACACCATTTTTGCCGACGAGCCCATGGTGCTCGATCTCAGCGATGGCGGCGCCGTGAACATAATCCTTAACGGACGCGAACGGGGAGTCCCCGGCGATCTAGGCAAACCCAAACAAGTTAAAATTCCGTGAAACTGATTAAGAAAATTTTCTGGATTTCCCTCGGCGTTAAGCTTGTGCTTGCGGGCCTCCTGCCGCTGACGAGCGATGAAGCCTACTACTGGGTTTGGTCCCAGCATTTACAACTCAGCTACTACGATCACCCGCCGTTTGTGGCCTGGCTTTACTGGCTCGGCAATCCGCTGCAGGTTTTGCCGGGTAGCGTGCGCTGGCCGGGCGTTTTGCTCGGGCACGCGACGCTGTGGATGTGGCTAAAAATTCTCGAGCCGTTTCTCAGCATTCCACAACGGCAGATGTGGCTGCTGCTGGCGCTGTTTTCGCCTCTGGTCGGCGGCAGTGGCATTGTGGTGACACCCGATTTGCCGCTGATGTTTTTCTATTCTTTGTCTTTGTGGCTGTTCTTCCAGTGGCAGAAGAAGCCGCATTGGAAGATGAGCCTGATGTTCGGTCTGGCCATGGGCCTGGGGTTTTCCTCCAAGTACATGATGGTGCTGTTTGCATTGAGTGTTTTGCCTGTGATCTTGATGGATAAAAAGCTCCGTAAACTTTTTGTAAAGCAGGTTCCTTATTTAATCGCCGGCGGTCTGATCGGCGCGCTCCCGGTTTGGGCGTGGAACTACATGAATGATATGGCGTCGATTAAATTTCAAGCCGGCCATGGCTTAGGCCGTAAAACTTGGAAGCCGTCGTGGACTTTTGAATATATCCTGGCGCAGATCGGGCTGATTTTTCCGCCCGTTTTGTTTTGGGCGGTGAAAAGCGGAAGGCGCATGCCCAAGGTTATTCATTTTTTAGCCTGGACGCCGCTGGTGTTTTTTCTGTGCACCACCGGATGGGGTTATGTGGAGGCCAACTGGCCGATTGCCGCTTATCCAGCAATTTTCGCGCTGGCGGTGAGCTGGTACCCGGTCAACGAGCGCAG
>JANMVK010000227.1:0-2932 GCA_031392725.1 Pseudobdellovibrionaceae bacterium | reverse complement strand
GAATCGGCATCTTAGCCTGATAGCGCTTGGTAAAATCATCCCGCTCGAGCATACGAGCCACCGTGTATTGCTGAGTCAGACGGATAAAATCCACCGAAGTGAATTTCATCATCCAAGTCGAGTTGTAGGCGATTTCAGTTTTATCTTTATCGAGAATTTTAAAAACCTGCTGCGCGTAGGTTTTGCCGTTGGCTTCCACTTCCTCGCGGGTCAACGGCGGGCGCGCTTCGTTCTTGCCGGTGGGATCGCCGATCAGAGCGGTAAAATCCCCGATCAAAAATATCACATGGTGGCCGAGCTGCTGAAACTGGCGCATTTTATTTAGTAAAACGGTATGGCCGACATGGAGATCGGGGCGCGAAGGATCAAAGCCCGCTTTGATTCTGAGCGGTTTATTGTCCTTATGGCTTTTTTTAAGTTTTACTAAAAGTTCGGCCTCGCTGACGATCTCCGCCGCTCCTTTTTTGAGCTGCTTGAGTTGTTCTTCAGGGGCCAAAAACATTTGCTACCTCGCGTGCTCGACGATGCGGGTCTCCCGCACCACCGCCACTTTCACCTGACCGGAATAATTCAATTCGCGTTCAATCTTGCGGGCGATATCGCGGCTGAGCATGTTGGCCTGGTCATCAGTGACCTTGCCGCTGTCCACGATCACGCGGATCTCTTTACCGCTTTGAATGGCGTAGCTGCGGGCCACTCCGTCAAAGCTGTTCGCCACGGATTCCAAATCACTTAAGCGTTTAATAAACGTGTCGAGATTTGCGCGGCGCGCGCCGGGCCGTGAGCGGGTCAAATTGTAGGCCGACTGCAAAATATGAGCGAGTGTCGACTCCAGTTTGATTTCATCGGTGTGGGCGCGGACGGCGTGAACGATATCGTCGCGTTCGCCGTTTCGTTTAATAAAGTCCGCACCCGCTTGCGAGTAGCTGCCTTCAAAGGTGTGATCCAGGCCCCGTCCGATAGCGTGGAGAAGGCCTGCGCGCTTAGCCAGCTTATCATCGGCGCCCAACTCCTCGGCGATCAGTCCGGCCAGATTGGCCACTTCCACCGAGTAACCTAAAAGATTTTGTCCTTCGCCCTGGCGGTATTTGAGTCCGCCCAGCACTTTAATAATATTAGGATTCACATTGTGAACGCCCAACTCAAAGCACACTTTCTCGCCTTCTTCGCGCATCGAGGTGAAGAGTTCGGATTTGACCTTCTCCACCACTTCTTCAATGCGGGCCGGATGCACGCGCCCGTCTTCCATTAATTTCTCAAGGGCCTTGCGCGCGACTTCGCGGCGAACCGGATCAAAACTTGAGATAATCACGGTCTCGGGCGTTTCATCAATAATCAAATCCACTCCGCAAGCGGCCTCTAAAGCACGGATATTGCGGCCTTCACGGCCGATGATCTTACCCTTCATCTCTTCACCCGAAAGCGGGATGGAGCTGACGGTGCGCTCGGTGGCGACTTCCGAAGCATAACGGGCCACCGCGGTGGCTAAAATCCGGCGCGACTTGCGGGTCGCCTCGGCAATAGTTTCCTCTTCAATTTGGGCCACGCGCGTGGACATTTCTTTGCGCGCTTCCTCGGTCATGGCGGTGAGGAGTTCGTTCTTAGCCTGATCGGGAGTCATATTGGCCACGGATTGCAAGCGCAACTCGAGGTCACTGATTTGCTGGTGAGACTTGGCTTCCATTTCGCCCATACGCTTTTCGCTGACGGCCATTCTCTCAGCCGATTCATCCATCTCGCGCGATTTCTGCGTGAGCTGCTCTTCCCGGCGTTTAATCTCACGTTCCAGCTTGCTCTCGCGCTCGCGCAACTGAGTCTCGGTGTTTTGAATCTTTTGTTTTTCCTTACGCATTTCCACTTCGACGTTTTTGCGCGCGCGGATTTCAAAATCCTTGGCGCGTTGAGTGGCGTCGCGTTCAGTTTTCGCAACGGCGCCCTTGGCCCGTTGAATGATCTTTTCGGCTTCCTTTTCGGCGCCGAGCAAAGTCTTTTGCCCGGTCAGTTTTAAAATGGCGTAAAGACCCACGCCACCGATGCTTAAGCCCGCCAAAAAACTAATTAATGCGGCGATATCCATACTAAGAACTCCTTCTAGAAACTCGCAGAATCATCTTGTCGGTAATAATCCAATCCAGAAGTTGGTCCCACCCTTCTGCGGGGAGCGGGTTTTGTGAAACCTGGATATGGAAGACCACGCCCACGCGAACAGCTTTGGGCGCTCCTTGAAAAAAATGGTCATAAAAACCAAGACCGCTGCCAATGCGACGGCCCAGACTGTCCACGGCAAGAGCCGGGGTGAAAACAACTGCGCCTTTTTTAGGCTGGAACGGTTCAGCCGCATCCGGACTGGGTTCCAAAATGCCATATTTATTGGCAGTAAAAGCATCCGCCGTCAGGGGGCGGAAGAACGCGAGATTCTTACCGTCAATGCGCGGAAAGAACATTTCAGTGAGTGGCCGAATGCACGGATCCACCTCATCGCCGACCGGACGGTAGGCGCAGATTTGATCGTCGACGGCCGAGTTATCCAGCTGCCATTTTTTGATATTGGCATGCAGAGCTTTAAGCGCGGCGACGCCTTGTTCAGCTACGAACAGCTTACGCTTTTCGCGAAACTGATTACGGAGTAACGACTTTTCGTCTTTTAAACTTAAATTTTCCACGTTCACTCAAACAACCAATGTGAGTTGTTAACCGTCCGTTACTGGCCGGTTTATTAATCGACCATTACTGGTCGATTGTGATCCGGGCTGCCGGCGTGGAATCCAATTCGGTTAAAATGCTTTTGGCTTTGGTTTCAAGAAGATCCAAACGATCGCGAACCGCTCGTTTCAAAAATACTAAGTCTTCGGCCACATGTAGGGACGCCAACAAGAGAGCTTTTTGAAATGAAATACTCGAGCTGGATGACATAGCCTCTTTGACCTTTACG
>JANMVK010000563.1:0-2315 GCA_031392725.1 Pseudobdellovibrionaceae bacterium | reverse complement strand
TCTACGTCCCGCGTTAAAGCGCTGGCCATCACTCGTAGAGTATGATTCCATTTTCAGATGATCAATTGCCACAATTTTATTAAGGGGACTTGGCTCGCGGGCGAGAGCGGAGCGCAGGATATTTTCTCGCCACATACAGGGAAAAAAATCGGCGATTTTACTATTCCCTCTAAAAAACAAATCGATCAAGCCATCGAATTCGCGGCGGCCGCGCAAGTGGAATGGGCGCGCCAGCCGATCAAGGAACGCAGTAAAATTTTGTTTAACTTCCGCAATATTTTAATACGTGAGCTGGATTCGATCGCGCAGCTGAAGAGTTCCGAAAGTGGGAAAACTTTAACTGAGGGCAAAGCCGGTTTGTTAAAAGGCATTGAGGTTTTGGAATTTGCTTTGAGTATTCAAAATCTCGATCTGGGCGGGCGACTGGAAATCTCCCGCGGCGTCAGCTGCGAGTACCGGCGTGAGCCACTCGGTGTGGTCGCCAATATTACGCCGTTTAATTTTCCGGCCATGGTGCCTATGTGGACCATTCCCATCGCCATTGCTCTGGGCAATGCATACGTGTGGAAGCCTTCGGACAAAACCCCGCTGACGTCTTTAAAAATTGCCGAGGCCTTGAGTGAAGCGGGTTTGCCCGCTGGGATTCTAACCGTGCTGCATGGCGCGGGGCCGACGGTCGAAGCCATAATTGATCATCCCAAAGTCAAAGCCATTGGTTTTGTCGGATCGACTAAGGTGGCGAAAATCGTTTACCAGCGCGGAACGCAACTCGGTAAACGGGTGCTCGCCTTGGGTGGCGCTAAAAATCATATTATTTTGTTGCCCGACGCCAATGCCGAATTGAGCGGCCCGGGAATTTCCGATTCATTCACCGGTTGCGCCGGACAACGCTGCATGGCCGCATCCGTGGTGCTGGCGGTGGGTGATGTGGGATCGCATATTGAGAAAATTGTGAAGCGGGCGGCGTCTCTGGAACTGGGCTCCGATATGGGCGCCATGATCACTAAGCCTCAAGCTGAATTTTTGCGCGATGCCATTGGCCGCGCCGAAAAGGCCGGCGCCAAAATATTACTTGATGGTCGCAAAGCCAAGGCTCCTCCCGGAATGCCGGAGGGCAATTGGCTCGGGCCCACCATTCTGGATAATGTCCAGCCGGGTTCAGAAGCCGCCACGGTGGAATTGTTTGGTCCGATTTTAAGTATTGTCCGCTGTAAAGATTTAACCGAAGCTTTGCGCATTGAAAACAGCGTGGAGTATGGCAACGCCTGCAGTGTGTTCACGTCAAGCGGGCCCATGGCCGAGCGGGTGGCGCGGGAAGCCTCCACCGGAATGGTGGGCGTGAATATCGGCGTGCCGGTGCCGCGCGAACCGTTTTCTTTCGGCGGCATCAACGCATCTAAATTTGGTCATGGAGATATCACCGGCCAGCATTCCTTGGATTTTTGGTCGAACATAAAAAAGGTAACAACAAAATGGGAAAAGCAAAGCGACTCAAACTGGATGTCGTAAAAAAAGACACCAACGCTCACGGCCGGCGGCCGGGCACCTCCAGCCATATGATTCTGGCGTCGCACAATAATCTGAAGTTTAAGGATACGCTGCCGATTCACTGGGGCGCGAAAACGGCTTTGGCCCGGGGTCCCGTGGTGGCGTCGATCACCAATGCGAAAGCGCGCAATGCCATTGGCGCTCACGGCGGCAGTTACACCGTTTACCGCGCGCTGAGTATCGCCAGCGGAAAATTTCCGCCCCAGCACCGGCCGGATTTGCACAACACGCAGAGTCCGATTAAGTTCGGCCCTTTTCCCCAGTGGTTTGACGCCACTAAAATTGTGACCATGGATCCCTGGGGCCTTGATCCCGGGGTTAATTTTAAATCACTGTTTGATAAAGGCTATGACATCCGGCCCTCCGTCGCCGTCACCCAGGCGCATTTGCAAATTCCGGAAGTGAATGAGGCGATTAAATCCGGCCGTTTGAAAGTGGACGGCAAAATCGTGTTGAAGAATCACGATGTGCGGGTGACCAAGGTCGCCATTGAGCCGGTGTGGTATTTACCGGGAATGGCTGCGCGCCTGAAAATTGAAGAAGGCGAGTTGCGCAAGATTTTATTTCAGGAAACCGGCGGAATGTATCCGGAATTTATCACGCGCCAGGATTTAAAAGTGTGGCTGCCGCCGATCGGCAGCACCACGGTTTATATTTTCGGCAATCCATTGGATTTATCAGATTCCAAAATCACGCTGACCGCGAGAGTGCATGATGAGTGCAACGGTTCGGATGTGTTTGGCTCGGACATTTGCACGTGCCGGCCG
>JANMVK010000542.1:0-1346 GCA_031392725.1 Pseudobdellovibrionaceae bacterium | reverse complement strand
CGCACCGACATATATAAAGTCTTGGGAGCGCTCTGAGCCGCCCGCAATTTCAACTTTTTAACTTCGCCTAATCTTTCATAAGTGCCGATTAAAATATCAGGCAAATAAGCCAGTTGATCGGTGACCCGCACGATGCTGAGCGCCGCTTCAGCGGTCGCGGTCTCATGGCCTTTTAAACGCTTCTCCATTGGCACCGGGCAATTGTCATTGCCGAGCGCAAGCCCCTCTTGGCTCCAATAGGCCGGCAATACAAACGGATACTTCAATACGTCCTTCAACGCCGGCGCAGCCGTCTTTGCCAGGGGATGTTTGGTGCGGCAGCACAGCGACCAATGGACCTCGCCCACCTTGTCCTGATGCCAGGAACTCGGCCAATCGACTTTGCCGAAGTGAAAGGCCATATCGAAGGCATGGCGAAGGCCGGCGACCGTGATCTGATCCGGATTCATCTCGAGAAAACGCAGGCGCCAATTTCCACCCTTTAGACCCACACTCGCACGCACCAGCAAATGATTGATTAAAAACGAGGTGGAGCCAACGCCAAAAATTTTGGCGGGCTGGGCATCCGCCTCCTCCGTCGAGAGTTGCTCGGCGTGGTCCAGAATCTGCCGGAAAATTTTCGCGGCCTTGCGGCCCTCGGCTGTTAACGTCACGCCATGAAGTGAGCGTTCGATCAATTTAGAATCGGTTTTGATTTCCAGGCGCTTAATGGCCTTGGAAATCTGGCTGGGCGGCACCTGATCGCGCCGGGCGAGTTCGCGGATCGAGCGGGTTTTTTCAATCTCCGCCAATATCCGCATTTCATTTAAGGTCAGTGACAGCGTATCCATCTCGTCCAGAGTTCAACCACAGTGCCTGTTTCCGATCAAGCAACATGTGTTTCGAATTGAGCTTCTAGAAAATTTTGGAGGGCTGAATGATAGTTGGGCTGGGAGGGTAACATGAATTTTTCAAAAGTTTATCTAATGGCTCTGGTGGTTGTACTGAGTGGATGCAGCCCATCTCACTCACCATACGGGAAACCTGAAGCGCCTCCCGGGGACCTGGGCGGAGATGTGAAATTTGCAGCGGTTCAGAGTCAGGTTTTATCGAAGTGCATCGGATGCCACAATTCGGGCAGCGTGCCGTTTGACTTGACCTCACTCGACGCCGTTATGAACCGGTCCGGTTTTGTGGTACCCGGCTCACCTGAGACCAGCCGATTTTTCACGGTGTTGCAAGGGGGAACCATGCCTCCGAGCGGGCCCCTTTCCTCCGCTTTACAAGCGCTGGTGTTCGAATGGATTCAACAGGGCGCGAATCTGTAACTGGTTTTTGCTGGACGCGCTCCCTCTACTTGGCCCGGG
>JANMVK010000534.1:0-3060 GCA_031392725.1 Pseudobdellovibrionaceae bacterium | reverse complement strand
CTGTGGGCGAGGTTACATCAATTTTCTTAAAGTGATGGGTGATGGTCCAGTCGGCGAGTTTTTTTAGAGTAATGGCATCTTGATTGGCGGCGTGAATTTCAAAATTTCCAAAGCGCAGAAAGGTCGGCGCCATTCGCGCGCAAATCGCACCGGGCTCGTCCTTGGGACTGCCATCGTAAAACATATCGCGCTCAACGCTATCGCCGGTGAGGACCAGGGATAACGCACGGGTGGTGGGAACGCCGAGATGGTACATGGCCTCGCTGGCGAGAAATTCCCTGAGTGAAGAGCGCAACACCGCGCGGCCGTCGGCATGGCGCGAATAAGGTGTGCGGCCCGCGCCCTTGAGTTGCAACTCCCACGGTTGCCCCTGGTGGTCTTTGAGTTCGCCAAGGACAATGGCGCGGCCATCACCCAGTTGGCGGGCCCAGCCGCCGAATTGATGGCCGCCGTAGCATGCGGCGTAGGGTTTCATGTTGGGGTTAAGTTTATTGCCCGCCAGGATTTGCACATCGGCCGAATCGAGAAGGGGGCGGGGCACGCCGAGGCGTTCAGCCATGTCATCCGACCACGCCACCAATTTAGGTCTGGCGACGGGTTCGGGATCGACCAACGAGTAGCAGGCTTTCGTCACTTGGCGGGTGGCGCGCTCCTTGGTGAGGTCGCCGGGCAATTGGTCGACAAAGGTGTTGAGAAATTGGGCATCTTGGAGAGTGGACATAAGAATATTCATACTCGGGCGCCGGGAGTTCGACAACCAATGGCTTAGGGCTCCGCTGTAAACTTTGCATCGGATGAGACTAATGCCATGAAATCATGTAGAACCCGGAGATGTATTATCAGATCTGTTTACTCATAATCAGCGCGGCAATCGGCGCTCACGCCGATCAAAATGCTCTGCCTGGCGTGGGTCAGACTTTGAACCGGTATTCGGGTTCCCACCAAATTTCAGGATCTCTGTTTGTGCTTCACAACGACCGGTCCTTTTCCGGAAGCGTCGGCTTGGCCGATGATCAGACGGGCGAGGCCAACAACCGCGACACTCTATTTTTGATGGCCTCAAACACCAAACACATTGTGGCCACGTCGTTGTTAAAGTTGGAAGAAATGGGACTGCTGAGGATGAGCGATTCCCTGGCCAAGTATTTTCCCGAATATCCGGCGGAGAAGTTTAAAATCGGCAGCCAGCGCATAACGCTGGAGCTGATGATGCGGAATCTCTCGGGCCTGCCCGAAGCCTATGACGACGCGAGGATTGAAAAAAAGCTCTATAAAAAAACGATTTCGTTCCGTGAGCTTCTTCAAGGCGTGATGAGCCAGCCGTTGCTGTTCGCTCCGGGCAGCAAGTATGAATACGCCGATGTTAATTTTTTGCTGGGCGGGGAGATCATCCGCCGGGTCACCGGCTTAAGCTTTCATGCGTTCACCCGCGAATTTTTGTTTGATAAATTAGGCCTCAACAATTTACAGGTGGGCAATACCCGCAAGCCGTGGCGCATTGCTCGCAGTTACCTAAAGCAGAACGGCCGGCGCCGCGATTATTTTGAAGCTAATGGCATTGTCGAACCGCATGTGACCGACGTCTTCAGCGACGGCAATATGTACGGCACGGCCGAAGATGTGGCCAAATGGGCGCGCCACTTGGTGCAGGGGCGGGTGGTGTGCGAGGATCTTCTCGGCAAAATGTTTACGCCCTCCGCGGTGTCGGTAGCCAATGGTTCGCCTTATGGCTACGCTTGGAATATTCTGAAAGATGCGCAACAGCGGACTGTCTATGTTCACTGGGGCGGCTACCTCGGTTACCAATCGTTTATCGCGGTTTATCCCGCGACTGGATTGTCGGTGGTGTGGCTGGGCAATCAGGAATTCGGCCCGGAAAAAGATCAATTTTTTAATGATATCTTGCAAGCGGCCGGCGCTCTTTAGGCGGCTTTTTCAACCAGTTTCTTTTCACATTCCTGCATCTGCTGTTGAACCCCGGATTTGTTTAAGGGAATGTTAATAGTCCGCATTTTATTGTCACGCGCATCAAACACTTCCCGCACCCGGTCGCCATTGCCTGAACGCTTTTCACTGAGCACGACCGTAAGCGGAGCCGCGTCGCGGAACTCGCGCCGGCTTAAGTCCACGCGAGACTGCACGAAATTTTGAATTAGGCTGGAATCGCGGGTGTTGCGGTATTTTAGCAGCACGTCATCCATGCGCTTCCAGCTGTTTTCGTCTTTAATCACTTGATCCATGGCTTTGTTGCGCATACTTGCGGCGGCCCGGCGGTAATTGCTTTCCGCAATGGCGCTCACACCCAGCTTTTCAGCCAAGACTCTTTGCTTTAAAAACACCGCTTTATATTGTGAAACAAAGGTTTGTCTTAAGGCCGCGTCGGGGAGCAGGGCCGCGACGGCTTGATTCATAGCTAGCTCTGACTTCAGATCGGCGGCGGCCATGGCGTTGTAGATATTTTCGAGATTATAGCGGCCCGGGGGAATCGGAATCTCTTCCATCGGCTTTTGCCACACTTCGATCGTGGGTCCATATCCCGCCGTAGCGATGGTAAACACGGTTTCGCCCAAGGCCCGCGCCTCAGGACTGCTAGTTAACTCCGGCACGATTTCGTTGATCACTCCACCCATGCGCACCAATTCTTTGCGGCGCTCGAGTTCATATTTTTTGGTGAAATGATCGTAGAGACTTTGCTTGGCGGGAAAAACAGCTTTCAACTCAGGCGGCAGCACTTTTTCCCAGGCTTCAAATACGTCGCGCCATAACTCTTGAACAAAAGTTTTGGCGTCGCCATTGGGTCCGTCATCCGGAATAATCTGCACCGGAGCGTAACCGTGGAAAAAGCTGAGCGTGCCGAAATCAAGAGCGCGGCCATCGATCGCGGCATTGGATGAGCTGGTGGCGCCATGATAAATTTTGTGTGCCCACATGTAGGCGTTTTGAATGGCCTGGCGGTCGATAGTTTCGTAGAGTCCCAAAATAAATAGTTCCTGTTGGGTCCTACCGGTGAGATTCATATTCTTCGGCTTGGGCAGGGCGGCAACGAGACGCTTCATCGCG
>JANMVK010000405.1:0-3317 GCA_031392725.1 Pseudobdellovibrionaceae bacterium | reverse complement strand
CGGATGATTTGCTCGTCGATGATTTCAGTCATCACCACGACTTTCTCAATATAAAATTCGGCTTGGCGCATGGAGTAGCCGGGACTGTCGATATCTATCGCGCCCGCGAAAAAAATTTTTCGCACTTCCGGGTCGTGCATCAATTTATCGGCCACCTCGAGAGCGTTGGTCTTCACTTGATCGGCAAATTCTTTGACGAAGGGATAATGCACATTTCTAGCGTCGCGTAAACCCAAAATTCTCTCAAGCGGCCTCAGCGTCTTATTGATTTTGTTTTCCATTTTGAACAAGACTGCCTTAGTCATAGTTCCAATCAGTTGGTCCGTTATCGCGGCGAGCTGAGGATGCTTAACTTTAGCGCTCGCGGCCGCGAGCTTGCCCTCAAGCAGCTGCGGTAAAAGAACCAGATGTTTACGTAACTCCGCCGCGTGCTTGGCCAGAGGGTTGGGCGTAACCGAGATGTAGGAATATAAATCGCCTTTGAACTTGCCAGCCACTGCGTAGGCTTCATAGAGTTCCGTCACATGTTTCCGCGCCGCCAGCACATACCCATACTTAGTCATAAAGAAGTTTCCACCGACCTCGGCGAACAACATCGCCCGCTCGATAATGATTTCCAGAAAAATCCGGCGGTCCAATTCGTTGGGAATTTTGCGGGTGGTTTCGATCAACAACTGCTGATATGCAGAATTCTCCTCGAGCGCCTGCACCAAGTGCCGGGCGCGGAGAAAGCCCTGAGTCCCCTTGGGCATAACGGCTGCCAGTCCCGCTTCAATGCCCGAGAGGTCGGCGTTGCGCGCGGAAAACGCGTCGGCGATTGCGGTCATCGCGTCGCGGCCTTCCGCGGTCTTAAGATTTAACTTCGAAATTTTATCGAGGGTGGCCTTGGCATCCTGAAGCACCGGCAGCGGACCGCTCTGAAACCATTTTCCGATCGGATCCACATAATTCGTGCGGGCTTGGTTTTTCAGAAGTTGACTGCGTTTGAGACGTGACCAAGTGATAAAATTCGAAAACTGCTCACTCAACACATTCTTGCCGAGCTGAAAACCCGCGAGAGCCTCTCCCGTTATTAAAAAAGCGCTGTTAAGCCCGCCATCAAACAAACCGCGCATGATTTCCTCGGATTTCATCCGCGCAAACGGAGAACCGCCAGCTAAGATCTCTTCCCGGCTGGTCACGTAATAATCAATGGAAAAATCGCGCATGTGCTCAAACAATATCGCCGACTGCGCCGCGAGCAATGCTCCGTAAACCAATGTTCCAGCTTTAAAGGACATACCCAAACCAACGGCCACATTCGGACCGGGAATAAAGATCGTCGCAAGCGACATCAGGCCGGTGTAGAACATCCGGTCAGCAAACACTTCATTGCGGTCGGAAAAATAAGTTGAGGCCTTGAGCAGTTCGGGAATCACATGTTTGTTCAACTCGGGCACACCCGCTAAAGTGGCGCCCGCCACTAGAGGAAAATGCGCCATCCACTTTACACTGCGCTCGGAGACCTGGTAGCCCGTACGGGCATCGGTTTCGAGCGCCAGATATTCGCTGATTAAGAATTGGCGAAGTTGCACGGTGCGCTCGATCATTTCATGTTTGCTGCCCATTAAGAAATTACCGACGTGAATCGCGGCCTGGTCCACTGTTAGCGGCGAGCCGTCGCGATTCTTGACCCGGTTTGACATTTCGAACAGATAACGCTCAATGGGAGCGCGCACCGGCAACAGGGTTTGCACGCGATTGCTGCGATAGTCTTCAAGAAAATCCTTAAACTTAATCGTGTGGCGCAGAACCGGGCTTAAGGATTCAGAGCCATCAAAGAAAGTCGCCTGACAAGACCGCAGCTCCAGCAGGGTCGTGGAATAATCCCCATCCACAATTAAATCCGCATCCTGAGCCAACCGGCCGATGCGAGCGGAAATTGCCCTCTGCCGCTTCACCATCTGGTCGCGTTTTTCCATCATAACCCTTAACGAAGCCTCGGCGCGAACAGCCAGACCGCTAAATCCATTTCGAGCCTCCTGACCCTGCTCAAGGCTCAATTGCTTATACTCCGCACACTGTGCGCTAAATGCCTTGCGCAAAGCCGGTGGTAATTTCGCAGCGTTTTTGTCACAAGCGAAATCCATTCCCTTTAAAGCCCCCGATGACAGGTAAAGGGACCCCGCATTGTCATTTAAAGCCAGGTGCAAATTGTACTCAGCCAAATAGAGCTTCAGGATCGTGCGCCCGACTGTTTCCAGAGCCATATCCGTGGGCCATTGGTTGCGGCCGGTGCGGTCGCTGACGATCATGCCGGCGAATAATTCCTTATAAAACAGCACCTGCTCATTTTTAAGTTTGCTTTCAAATACGGACCGAAAATTAACGGCAATCCCCCGCAGAATGGCTAAGGCCTGGGAGGGTTCGGGATTGCCCAATGCCGCGTTCGCCTTCGCCAGCCAGGCCGGCCCCAGCACGGTATTCGGCTGGATCAGTTCCAGCAATAAGGCTTGGGCGTCTCCTGGCTCGTGACCAAACACGCTAACAGGGCCAAATAATGGCCCCAAAGCGAGCAATATAGCGAGTAAGAGCCTGCGAATTTTGAACATAGATGGAGGGAGTGCAAAACGGCGTCCCAATTCTTAAGGTATCTGGCGGGAACTCTATTTACAGAGTCTTTTGAGAGAGCACATTACCCTTGGCCACGGATTTGCAATTCCACCAAGATTGGCTGTGATTTTTGACCCATGCTTTGTTGTCTGACAGAAGGGGCCCTCCCCAAACCATTTGGTTTTGGGCCGCACTCGATGCATTCGATAGCATCAAGCTATGAATAGACGGAAATGTTATTGCTCCTTGATGTGTTGTCGGTGATCCGGAATTCTTCGCGCCTTAGATTGAGGTTCAAATTTACTCGCATTGGCTTATTGGAGAGATTTCGCAAATCAGTCTTCCTAGAGTTTCTTTAACCAGCGGATCGCCAAACTTTTTGACTGTCATGGAATACTGGCTGCAGTTTAGATTTGTTAATTTGTGATTCTGATTAAGTTTAAAGACATTTAGCCCACAGTTGGCTGAGTTTTGGTATCCAAGAATGCCAACTTGAGTGGCCCCTGAAAGATAAACGTTCGCTGGAACCGAAGACGTAACGATTGCATTGATTTGAGCGATATATCCAGGAAGCTTGATTACCGTGGCATTCAAAATTAAGATCGGAAAGGTTCTTTTGACAGTGCATTTTCGTTCAACGTTGTAATAGTTAGGACCATATTGGTAGCAGGTTTCGGTCATTGTAATGCCGGCCGTGATGCTTGTGGCGACTGTCGAACCAGTTG
>JANMVK010000361.1:0-8633 GCA_031392725.1 Pseudobdellovibrionaceae bacterium | reverse complement strand
AGGATGCACGGTGATGGGGTGGCGTTCACCTCCATGAAAGAGTTAATTAAGGACGTCCCCGGCTGCGTCGGCACACTGGCCCAGGAAGTGCCGGATTCCACCATGGAGTCGACTTCGGTCACGTTCGGGAGCTGTCTTTATAATAAAACTGCAATCACCTTTTCTCATCTTTCCAATTTTTCAGGCGGCACATACACCAGCACTCCCCTGACCGGCTTTTCCGGCAACTATTTGGAAATCGACAGTTCCTTTTTAGACGGCCAAGGCAACGACGGCTTGGCTCCATTTAAGGGATTTCTCCGCAAACAGAACAGCAGTGGCTGGTCGGTGATTCCCAGTATTTCGGACAGCCCCTGCACGGTTTCATGCAATCATCCGTTCGCAATGGAACTCGTTCCTGGAGCTGATCTGGTGATTTCGGAAGTGCGGGTGTTTAAAGCGGCCACCGAAACTCGCGAGACCGCCCATGGACATGCCGATTCCGTTAACTGCGAAAAGCTTGCGGAGCGGACCGATGAATACACATTGATAAAAACTATTCCCGTAACCGACGGCACGGTTACCTATTCCAGCAATAGTGTTCCATTCGTAAACGCCGACACGATCAATGATCTTGCCGTAGCGATATGTCCGGTGGGCGACGACGGCGCCTACCTCCCCGGTGCCCTACTCACCAGCTCCCAGGATTTGTTCTTTTAAGAGACGCGCCAACTTGAGAAGTCGGGTTTTGACTCACGGCTTTGGTCTAATGTTCCGATAAGTTGACATGGTTCGTAAGCTCCTAGGTCTTCCTTTGCTTTTAACAGCGCTGATTCTCGCAGTTGGTTGTACACGCAAAGTGGACAAGCCGAGCCGCCTCAATATTAGGTTCCCCGCCGCCGACTCCAGTTTAAATATTTCCCACAATGTTTCCACGCTCTCGACTAAGTGGCAGTTGTCGGATCCCACGACTTCCGGCCAGATCAATTGTTATGCGGTCGCGGTGGAAGCCGCGGACTTTCCCGGCGAACCTAACCGCTGCGCTAACTTAAGTGATCAGGCATTGGCCAGTCCTAGCTTTATCCACGGCGGATTTCCCGCGGGAACAGTGCAGTCTTTGGATGTTCCGTCAGGAAATAATCGCCGGATTTATTTAATTGGATTTCAAACCGATGATATCGCCAAATGCGTGGCGGTTAAAGGTTCTTCCGGTGGATTAGCCAATAATCATTTTTCAGCGCCGTTTATTCTCACACAAACCATGGTGGATCTTTCGCCGGGTGATGTGGATATATATTTAGATGTGCCGGCGACTCTTCCGGTGGCGGGCAAACTTGAAGAGTGTTTGCCTTTTGCATTCTCGCGCAATTCCGCGCCGGCACCGTTAACTGTAACCGGCATCAGCCCCAGCGTCGGAATTCCGGCCGGTGGCAATGCGGTGGTGGTGAGTGGAACCGGATTCACAGCGGGAACCACCGTAACTATCGGAGGCAATGCGTGCACGTCTCCCGTGGTGATCTCGACCGCCATCAGTTGCACCGCGCCCGCCGGTACGCTCGGCGCCAGAGATGTGGTGGTCAGCCGAGGGTTAGAAACCGAATCCCTCCTCGCGTCTTATACCTATGCGAACCTGCCCGCCTTCACCATTAGCGACGTCACCGTCAGTGAGAGCGGAGGCTCCGCCAGTTTTACCGTCAACCTGACCGCGCCCGACCTGAGCAATGTTACGACTTTTACCTTCACCACTTCAAACGGCACAGCCAGCTCCGGCAGCGATTACACCATGATGTCAGCGTCCGCCGGCACCATTGGAATTAACACCACGATCGCATCCATCAGCGTTCCCATTGCCGATGACGGCGCGGATGAACCTAATGAGACTTTTCAGGTGACTGTAAGTGGACTGTCGGCCAACGCCGTTTTATCGGACGGCATCGCCACCGCCACAATTACCGACAACGACGCGGCACCAGCCGTGGATTTCGCTTCCACCGATGTTTCAATCTCAGAAGCCACTCCCACGGTCACATTAACCGCCTCGCTTTCGGCGTTAAGCGGCTACAATGTCACCGTGGATTATGCCGTGTCCGGCACCGCCACTGGTGGAGGCGTCGATCATAATTTAGCAGCCGGTACGATTACGATATCGGCGGGAAATCCCACGAGCACAGTCACTATTAATCTGACGGACGACGCAATATTGGAGAACAACGAGTCCATCATCGTCACACTATCCAATCCCACCAACGCCTCTCTAGGAGCGGTTCTTACCAACACGATCACGATTAACGATAATGAAGTGCCACCGGTGCTGACGATTACGGATGGCCCAACCTACAACTACGGCACGCAAGCCGTGGGCTCCGTAACGGACAAAACCTTCACCATCACTAACACGGGTGCGTTTCCTGTGACTTCACTGAACGGATCCGGACTGGCGGCTCCCTACAATTTTGTTGGCGGCGCCTATCCTGGTGGCGGCTCCTGTACGGGATCCCTCGCTTCACTCGGCACCTGCACGGTCGTGGTGCGGTTTGCTCCCGTGGGCACCGGCGCGACATCGGATAGCCTGTCCATAGATTATAATGATGGACTGGCGCCGCAATCAGTTTTGCGCGCCCTTGCAGGCACAGGTGCGACTCCGGCGTCGGTGTCAATCAGCGGAGCCAGCCCGGTTGATTTCGGGCCGGTGGACGTGGCCGTTATTCCTCAGACCATCACACTCACTTTAACCAATAGTGGCGGCGTACCTGCGACAGGATTGGGCGGCACGGGCTTAGGTGCTCCCTATACATTTGACGGCGGATCCTTTCCGGGAACCGGCGGCGATTGCCCCTTGGCCGGCTCGATTGTACCCGCGGGTACCTGCACCATCGTGATTAGATATTATCCCACCACGTTCGGCACTCACCCAGACACTCTCGATAAAAACTATAATGACGGCGCCGCGGCTCAATCGGTCAGCCGGAATATCACTGGTGATGGGGTTCTGAGTCCCGTGGTGAATCCCGCTTACAATGTGAACGGCAATTTGTGGCTTAGCTATGTAAAGAACGACGGGCCCAGCCGCTTTCAAGCGACCAACACGGCTTGCGTGGGCACCGAAAATGGATTTGATGCCTGCATTCACGTCGGAGAAATGCGCAAGGTGACCCTCACCGGTTTGAACACTTGCGCTGGTGTCACCGCTGTGGACAATCTCGCGGCATTCGATTGGAAATGCGAGGTGGTCAGTTCACAAGCATATTTGTTCTCGGTATTAAAACCCGGTAAAGGTCTGCGCGATCTGGTGTCCGCCACTCCCACCTGGATGTCGAATTACGTGACCGTTTCTCTGGGCGGACCGACGATCGGCGTCTCCACGCCCAGCCAGTGGTGGACGGATACGGTCGCGGCTTTGCCGGATAACTCAGCCACCCCGGCCGCTGTCACTCTAAATCCAGGCACCTCAACCATCTATGTTTTAAGTTCCTCGCGGGCCACTCATGGATACTTTATTAACGCCAATCGCGTGGCGATTGTGACTAAGGCAGGCGCGCTTTTATCGTGGAGTAATCTATCGCCTCTCAATTGTAAGTCCACTACCTACGACGATACGGCCACTCTTGATTCTAGATGCGTGATTTTCTCCAATGGCCGGCATTTTTTATGGATCGAGGCCATGATGGATGGCTTCGGCGCGGCGTACAGCGCGGAAATAGGAGTGGGATTGGCCAACTCCGCTTTCCACCGGATTGTCGGGACCTCTATTATCCGGATGAGTTCCGTCAAAAAAGGGTTGTCTTTACTGAACGTAAAAAGCAGTACGCTGCGCGCGATTGAAGTGAAGAACGCGGGCCGTCCGTTTTATTTATCGGCCAGCACTTACAATCTTGTGATTGGCTATCACCTCGCCAACGGATTGCAGGCTTCGAGCGGAGTCCTCGAATTAGCCTCGGGTTCAGACTACAATACTTTTCTCGATGGACAAGTCACCGGCCACTTCAATGGCAAAGGTGTGTTTCTGCCGAACGCGGCCCACAATGTGTTTCAGACTTTACGGGTATCTAATGTTCAGGGATCCGGGGGCAACGGATATTTGATCGAACTGGCCGGCGCTTCCACGATTGACAATAAGTTCACCAGCATTCTAGGCAACGGCTGCACCGACGCGGCCATCGCGCTGACCAACAACAGCACTCCGGGTTCCGGCAATATTTTCTCTCACGCCACTTTGGCCGATTGCACCAGCAATGCGGTTTATACTTATGCTTCCGACGATTCGGGATTTAATCAGCTGGCTATGATGAACACTGGTGATGCGATTCATATCGACACCGGATCCAACGGCATCTTAATGTCGCAGATGGCTTCTTCCTCCGTCATTACCTATCAGATGCGAATCGTGGCGGCCGCTTCGGCCATACTTTCGGGCGCCTTTGTCGTCGACAGCGCAGTTTGCAATAATGCATCTAACGCCGGCCAGGGAGTCTCGGGCTCCTGCGCGGTGGCCAATAGCAGTAGCCATACTCTTGTTCCCGGCGCTGATTTTTCCGGTACTTTCGCCGGGCCCGTAACCTCCGACGGCGTCAATAGCAGCCATGTCGCCGGCGTATTCTCCACTCCGAATTTCAACACTGATCTATTCTCTTTTGCAAATCCGTTCCGAGTGTTGGGACTTGCCAATGCCAATGCCTTTCCCGATGTCCTACATAAGGGAGCGGCCTCGGCTAACTTGCAAATTTATGACTTTCGCGTGAAGACGGGTGATGTTGCGATTTCGAATGTCAGCGGCGACGGTACGAGCGACAACGGAGCATTTACCAATCTCAGCCCGTGTCCAGCGGGTGTCGACAGTGACACGGAATACGAAACTATGTTCGGAAACCAATTCCTGCGCAATGCCATGGAAATCATGGATAACATTGGCGACAACGACGGCCTGTGCGAAGACGCGGAGGCCTGCATTTACTCACCTAACTTTGGCTTTTACCAAGGCAGCGGAAGCTATATTGGCAATCAATGCACTTTCGCAAATGGCAGTGCCGGCATCGGCGTGGACGACGTCGTAATGTTCGGCCATACCACCAACGGCGAATAATTCTTTATCCCAAAAACCGGGAGCCTGTCTCTCTACTTACAGACTCCCGATGGGAGCGCGCGGTGATCTCCACCGCGCTATCAATATTAATACCCTAAATTAATTTACTAAAACTAATTACCGTTTCAGGTTGATCACTTCACCGAGCAGCTCGTCAGTCGTGGTGATCGTCTTCGCGTTCGCTTGGAAACCGCGCTGATTCTGAATCAGGTTCACGAATTCCATGGCGAGATCCACGGTTGATCTTTCCAAGGACTTGGCGAAGATCTTTCCGCGGCCGGCTCGTCCGGGACCGCCCAATGCGGGAGTGCCGGAATCGCGGGCTTCTTTCAAGCGGTTGTTACCGACTTTGAACATAGCCTCTGGATTTTCGAACTTGGCCAGCGCGATCTGCGCGATGTCCTGTGTTTCACCGTTGGAGTACAGCGCCGTCAACACGCCTTCATCATTGAAGGACAAGTTGTTGATGGTGCCCGCGGCGGAGCCGTCTTGCTTCCAGCTGATCAGATCGGATTCCTTGCCGTATTGCTTGGATCCGTCCATGCCCAAACCTTTGTCGGTGGTGAGTGAATCACCGAAGTCGACTTTGATTTGCTGGTTCTGCAAGCTGCCTCCTTTGAAGTTAAACGCCGTCACCGATTGAACTTCGGTGTCGAGTTTACCATCGACCGTGAAGCCGACTACGCCCGCGACCACTTCCGCCATTTGATCATCGGGAGCGCCGGTGACTTCTTTGCCATCGACCAAGCCGTGATAAGACCAGGTGCGGTCGGCGGTTTTATTGAAGAACATATTCACCAAGTGCTTATTGCCCTGGGAATCGTACATTTCAATACTGGTTGAGTAGTGTGAGGAGTCGTACGGTTTCTTGGGGTCGAACGGTTTTAGGTTCTGCACGCGTGAATCCAAGTTCAGATCCAAGCGCATTTCTTTAGTCGCTTTGGCCGGAACCAGAGCGCGCGGGAAACGGATGTCGCCCACTTTATTTTGTACTTGGCCTTTGTCGTCGGCTTGGAAGCCTTGCACGCGCTGGTAGTCGTTCGTCACAAGGTATCCGTCCTTGTCGAACTTAAAACTTCCGTCACGGGTGAAGGATTCGCCGTCGGTGCCGCGCAGAGTGTAGTAACCGTCGCCGGCAATGGCGAGATCGGTGACTTTCTCCGTGGCATCCACGTTACCTTGCACCAGAATTGGATTCACAGAGCCAATTTTCACTCCGCGGCCGATCTGGTTACCGCCGAGAATCCCTTTTAGACTCTTGGCTACTATGTCTGAGAACTCAGCCCGCGAAGCTTTGAAGCCCGTGGTATTGGCGTTGGCGATGTTATCGCCGATCACGCCTAATGCTTCGCCCTGAGCGGCGAGACCGGATACACCGGTGTATAGAGAAGAGAGAACTCCCATTTTAAGACCTCCATGTCTTAATAGCCGCTCGTCATCCTGACTTGCGGGTTAAGTATCGAAGGGCCCCCTCAACGAGGACCAGCCCCTAGTTACAACTTTCTAAACCATTACGGTGGAGTCGATGTTGGTAAAGACATTCTCCTTCAAGTTTGCCTTGTCCATCACCGTCACCACTGTTTTTTCTTTTAAATCCACAATCAAAGCCGCCTGATCACTAATCAGAAGGCAATTTTTCGCGCCCTTAGCCAGCGCCTTAGCCGCCGCTTGCTCAATCTTACCCATCTCCTCAGCCGAAAACCGGACACCCCGAGCCGTCATCCTATCCACAGCATGATTAGAAAACTTCAACCTCCGGCTAGATTCCAAAAAGGTGTCACGCACCTTTTTGTCACTGCTTGCGTCAGAGAGGGCACCCTTGAATAGGGCGGCGTCTTGTTCTGCGCGGGGGCCTGTGCGGGGGCTTTCGTGGGCGCCGCCGGCAGGCTTAATTATGCTGGCGCTGATGTCTTTCATCATCCGCCGAATCCTCCGGCCTTGGCTCCCTCTTTATTGAGCTTATTAATCAAGCCTTGAGCCATGGCGGCGTCGTTCAAATCACCCTTTTTCATTTTCGCCGCTTTATCGGCGTTTTCCTTTGTTTCAGGTTTGGGTTCGGCCGGTTTGGGAGTGGCCGCCGCTGCGTTTGGCACCTGCGTGCTGTTCGGCGCGCGCGGGGTTTGCAATTGCTGCATTTGCATTTGCTGCAAACCGGGATCGCTGATGGATTTCACATCCGCCATGTTGACCAATTGTTTGCCGATCAGCAATTGCGGACCGGTGGGCGTGAAGTTCACTCCCGAGATAATGCCTTCGGATTTCATTTCGGCGTTGAGTTTGTGGCCGTTGGAGCCCGTGGCTTCCATGGTCACCGTATAGTCGCCGATGGGAGCGGTACGGCCCTCGTCGGTCATTCCGTTCCAAGCCAAGGTATTTTTTCCGGAGCGCAAATTTTTGAATTCCAGAGTGCGGACTAAGGCGCCCTGGGCGTCTTTGACCTGCATTTTTAAATCGGTGGCGTCGGCGGCCAGGTTAAAACGGACGTCGTGATGCTCAGCCGCATCGGTCCGGCCGATTTTGCTGTTGTCCGTGGTGATGGTACGGCCGATAAAATTCAGCGCCTGGAAGTTATGATCCGGCTGCTGATCTTTGCGCAAACCCTCGACGGAGGCGTTGATGTTATGCAATTTCTCAAGTGAAGTGAACTGCGCCAGCTGCGCGGCCATCTCATGTGACTTCAGCGGGCTGGTCGGATCTTGATTCTTCATCTGCGTCAGCAACAAAGTCATAAAGGCGTCTTTGCCTAAATCTTTTTGGCCGACCGCGCGCATTTTTTTCGCGTCATCCTGAAAGTTGGGATCCGCGACCTTATTTAAAATATCGCCGATGGGCTCTTCGCCGTTGCCGAATTTTTCTTTGTCGGTCGCGCTCATGGTCTGTTTGCCGTCGGATTTAAAATCAGCCCGTTGCAAAGAACTCGACCAAGTTTGGGTACCACCCTTTACACCCATCATTTACGCCACCAAATCCAGTCTGCGGGAACCCGCGCGTCGGCTCGAAGCTGAACTCGGGGCTTGAACATCCCGGGGAGCTTCGTTCTGTCCTTTGTAAATCTTGGCGGCGGGAACTTCGAAGAAACTTTTGCGCCAGCCCTGTTGGTCTTGGCGGTATTGTTCGAGAGTCTGCTGCGCCTGTTGCCGTTGGGCATCTTGATATTGCTGTTCCATTTGCTTGCCGATATTAGTCGCGGTGTCGACTTTAATGTCGGTCACTTGCAAATGATGTCCGGTCAGAGACGACTTCAGCTCGCCGAGCTGGCGTTCAATTAATTTTTTCGCCTCATCACTCTCCGTGATCATTTGCACATTCACTTTGCCGTCTTGAACTGAAACTTTCATCGCCACTTCGCCGAGGCCATCGGGCGTGAGCGTCACTTTCATTTCGCCGCCGCCATCGCGCACCATCACTTGCGCGTTTTGCACCAGATCAGGTACGGCCATTGGCGGAGCCGGAGCCACGCTGCTCAACTGCTGCTGAAATTCTGAGGGACCGTTGGCATGGCGTGCGTTTTGTTGTTCACCGTTTAAGCCGGCGAGATAGGAAGCGTCGGCCGTGTAGCCGGACTCCTCACCGC
>JANMVK010000311.1:0-13107 GCA_031392725.1 Pseudobdellovibrionaceae bacterium | reverse complement strand
AAAATCCCAAAGACACCGGACGGATCCAACGCTTATCGGGGAGAAAGCCCACTATCAGCGCGTACCACAACGGCAGAAATATTAGAAACGACAGTAACATCCTAACCTCAAACCACTAGAACGGCCGCGATCACCACAACCACGCCCAGAGCCATATACAATGCATAATTCTGCGTATTGCCGCTTTGGATTGTCTTCACAAAGCTGGCCGCGCCGGCCACTAAATCACCGGCGAAATAAGTCATCTTGTCGATAAAATTCACATCTACGTAGAGCCACAGTGCTTTCGAGCCCTCAATCAGAGGACGGATTAAGAACGCGCCATAAAATTCATCTACATAGTATTTGTTGGCGACCGCGGTGTGAATTGGACCCAGCGCCGTGGCCGTGGCCTCAGCCCGCGCGGGATGAGTGACGTAACTGTCATAAGCCAGCCACGCGGCGATTCCCGCCAAGCTCACAGAAATTCCCATCAAAGCCCACTCCGCCAAAGCGTTGCCGTGTCCTTCACCGATGCTGCCGATCACCGGCTCGAGCCACTCGTGAAAGAAGTTGCCGGGATGACCTGGTAAAACCGCGCCGATCACATGGGGAATTCCGACCCAGCCGCCAATGACCGAGAGAACTCCCAAAACCACGAGCGGAATCGTCATTGTGGCCGGCGACTCATGCGGATGAACATCATCACCAAAACGCGGTTTGCCCCAGAAGGTGAGCGCCATCAGGCGAGTCATATAAAAAGCGGTGCATGCGGCGGTTACGGCCGCCATCAGCCACAAAGCCTTATTCCCATGCGAACTGGAATAAGCCTGCCACAAAATTTCGTCCTTACTAAAAAATCCCGCGAAGGGCGGAATGCCGATGATGGCCAGCCAGCCGAGCACAAAGGTAAAATAAGTGATGGGCAAATATTTTCTTAAGCTGCCCATCTTACGCACGTCTTGTTCCCCGTCCATGGCGTGAATCACCGATCCTGAGCCCAAGAACATCAGCGCCTTAAAAAATGCGTGAGTCATTAGGTGAAACTGCGCGGCCGAAAAAGCGCCCACGCCGATGGCGAGGAACATGTAACCCAACTGCGAAACGGTCGAGTACGCCAGAATTTTTTTAATATCCCACTGGCACATGCCGATCGTCGCTGCCACGAAGGCCGTGGTGGCGCCGGTCCACGCAATCACTTCCATGGCGTGGGGGGCGAAAACCAGAATTGGACTCAGGCGCACGAACAAATACACTCCCGCCGTTACCATGGTGGCGGCATGGATCAGCGCGGAGACCGGGGTAGGACCGGCCATGGCGTCGGGCAGCCATACATAGAGGGGGATTTGCGCGGACTTTCCCGCAGCGCCTAGAAATAAAAACAAACAAGCCAACGTCAACGGCATTGTCCATCCGGACTCGACGGTTTTGGGAACCAGATCCATTAAGTCTGAAAAATCGATGCTGCCGTAATTATAATATAAAAGAAACATGCCGATCAGAAAGCCGGCGTCGCCAATGCGGTTAGTGACAAAGGCTTTCATTCCGGCCGCGGCCTTGGCCGCATCGGTGAACCAAAAGCCGATCAACAAATAAGAACAAAGCCCCACGCCTTCCCAGCCGACGAAGGTGATCAACATATTATCGCCGAGAACCAGCACCAGCATGTTGAACAAAAACAAATTCAAGTACGCGAAATATTTAGACGGACGCTCGTCATGGGACATATAGCCCACGCTGAATAAATGAATCAGCGTGCCGACTCCGGTCACCACCAAAATCATCACGGCGCTGATTTGATCCACCACAAAGCCGAACGGCACATGCAGGCTGCCCACCGCGATCCATTCAAAAAACTTTGTGGAAAGAACACGGTCTTCCACCGGCATGGAAACCAATTTCAAAAATAGAGCGGCGGAGCAGATAAAACTGACAAACGAGGCCAGCGTGGCGACCGTTCCGGCCAGCACGCCATTGCTTGACCGGAACCGCAGGCCGTTAAAAATGAAGCCTATCAGAGGAGAAATCAACAATGTTAAAATCAGCAGCGCGTGGTTCATCCTCAGCCCTTCAAATGCTCAAAGAAGCGGATATTCACTTCGTGGAATTTCTTATAAATGGACACGACTAGCGCCAGCCCCACGCCCGCTTCGGCGGCGGCAATGGTCATCACGAAAAACACCATGATGTGGCCGTTGAGCGAACCACTTTCCTTGGAAAACGCGATAAACGACAAGTTCACCGCGTTGAGCATCAGTTCAATTCCCATTAACATCACGATCACGTTTTTACGCAAGAGCACGGCGATCATGCCGAAGGAAAATAAAATGGCCGAGAGAAACAAATAGTGGGGAAGGCCAATGTGCATAAATGTTTCAATGTCTGGCATGGGTGCCCCCCTTAATTCGCGAAACTGACACCACGCCGACCGCGACGACCAGCAATAAAATGCCGAGAATTTCAAACGCATAGAGATATTTTGTATAGAGCATAATTCCCAGTTGGCGAGTGATGTCGCCGCCGCCGAGCGGGGCCGCGGGTGCCTCGAGAATCGCTACAGAACTATTCGCAGCGCCTAAAGCCAGACCAGCAAGCATTGCGGCCGACATAACTTTCAAAGCGCCGGAAAAGAGACCGCGCGAGAAAGACCGGATCTCCGCGCGCAAATCAAACAGCATCAGCACCATCACAAATAAAACCATAACGGCGCCGGCATACACAATCATTTGCACGCCCGCTATAAACTCCGCACCCAAATGAAAAAACACGGCGGCAACTCCGATCATGGTCAGCACCAAGTAAAGAGCCGCGTGAATGGGATTGGGCACGGTGATGGTTTTAAATGCGAAGAACAAAAGAAACAATGCGAGTGAATAGAAACCGATAGCTTCCCACAACATATTAATTAACCCCGCCGGTGCGCGCGATAAGCACGATGATCGCAGTCGCGACCGTATTGAACAGCGCCCAGGGCAGCATGGTCCGCCATCCGAGATCCATCAATTGGTCATAGCGAAGCCGCGGCAGCGTCCAGCGCACCCAAATAAAAATCCATAAAAAGAAAACCACCTTGGTCATCATCACCACGTGCAGAACCAAAGCCGTGAGTAGGCTGGCTTGGGTTGGTGAAAAACCGGTGAACCATGCAGCCACTGTCTCGGGCGTAAGCCAGGGATACAGGGTGTAGCCGCCGAAAAAGAAAATCACCATAAGGATCGAGGCCACCAGCATGTGGCCGTACTCACCGATAAAAAACATATTGAATTTAAAGCCTGAGTACTCGGTGTGATAGCCGGCAACCAGCTCGCCTTCCGCTTCAGGCAAATCAAACGGCAAGCGGTTGGCTTCGGCAAACAGCGCGGCGAACAAAATCAAAGCGCCTAAGGGTTGATAGAAAATTCCCCAGTTGGGCAGCCAGCCGATTTCCACATTCCTCCCCATAAAGCCAAAGCTCAAAGGCCCCGCTTGCTGGGTTATAATTTCGGAAAAACTAAAAGTGTTGAATAATAATATAACGCCGACGATGGACAAACCCATGGCCAATTCATAACTGATCGTCTGCGCGCTGGCGCGGAGGGCGCCGTACATGGAATATTTATTATTGCTGCCGTAACCGGCGAGTAGCAGCGCATAGGCGGCCAGCGAGGAAACTCCCAGCACAAACACAATGCCGATGCCAAAATCATAACCTTGAAATTTAAAAATGTAGGGTCCCCACGAGCTGCCCATCATTTGGAAGGCTTCCACATGGATCGGAATCGACAGTGGCAGAGCGTTTAACGCCAGGGTCGCGGGAATCATGGCGACCACGGGAGCGGCATAATAAATAAACGGATAGCCACGGCCGGGGACAAATTCTTCCTTCGTCAAAAATTTAACGGCATCGGCCAGCAGCTGCATCAGACCCAGGGGGCCAACTCGGTTGGGACCGAAGCGGTTTTGAATGTAAGCGGAGCCACGGCGCTCGACCCACACCAACAATGGCACGATCTGCACCATCATCAGGAAGATCAAAACCATTTTGACAAAATTAACCGTAATTTCGAATGCGTCTGTTCCCATGTTGCTTTTTTATTCCCAGTCGAGAGCTTTGGCTTTTACTTCCCAGAACAGGCCAAAGATAAACACCAATAAAAAGAAGGCCATGGCCAAAAACACATAAAGGCCGTGACCGTGCGAAATAAAATCGCCGTAGGTCAGCGCCCACGGATACATAAAGATGATCTCAATATCGAATAAAATAAACAAAATGGCGGTCAGGTAGAATTTGATCGGAACTTTGGTGGGACCCGAAGTTTCAGACGGAAGGCCGCACTCGTAGCTCTCATCCTTCACTGTATTGGGTTTGGCTTTTGCGCTGATCAAATTGGCGAAGGCCAGGAGCACACAACCAAAAACAATTACAAAAAGGGCGAGTGCGAACACCGGCAACAGTTGCGACATCAAGTCTCCACGGCTAGGATGCAGATCATTTATTTTTAAGGTGTCCGTCACATATTTGCAACTATTCGCGTCACAGGTAACGCGAACGGTTGCAAATATGTGACGGACACCTCGGTGGATTGATGTTCGAGCATTTGCCTTGGAAGGTTGAGAATTCAGTCGACCGGTTCTTCCGCAATCGGGAGCCGGCGCTGGAAATTGTGGGGTCGGATTCGTCCACTCTGCTCGCGGGCCTTTTGTCTTTGCCCAAAGTCGCCTTGAACGAGAAGCCGCACTTGGTTGTGTGCGGCACCGCGCAGGCCGCACAGAAAGTCGCCACCTCGCTGAAATTTTTCACGCCCTCCTCGAAGATTTTTCGGTTGCCTAGTTTTGACGTTGGAGTTTATTCGAATCTTTATCCCAACCGCAGAGCCGTGGCGCAGCGCCTTCGCTGGCTGGCGCGGGCGCAGGCGGCTCAACCTGGAGATATTTTTATCGCCGATCTCGAGGCGCTGGTGCAACGGACGCTGCCTTATCTTGAGCTCTCCAAACGGATTATCAAACTGAAAAAGGGCGATGTCCTGCCGGCCAAGCTGGCTCAGACTTTGGAAAATGCCGGTTATTTGAATGTGCCCATCGTTGAGGACATCGGAACTTTTTCTCTGCGCGGTGGAATAGTCGACATTTTTTCACCGGCGCTAGAAAACCCGGTGCGGCTGGAGCTTTTTGGCGATGTGATTGATTCCCTTCACGCCTTCGATGCCGACAGCCAGAGACGCGTCGGTGAAGTCGACGCTTTTGAAATTTTGCCGGCGCAAGAAGTGCTGTTCAACGATGAAACCCGCCAGCGCGCCGCTTTGAAATTGAAAAGCTCCTTCGACGGACGGTCCATCGACCGCGAAGAGGGCCAAGCGGTGTTGCACCAGCACGCGCAAGGCCAGCACTTTCACGGAATCGAATTTCTCGGTTCGTACTTTTACGAAATGCCCGCGCTACCCACCGATCATTTCAATATGCCGCTGAATGTTTGGCGCTTGGATCCGTTTGAGCTCGACCGTGCCTATGATCAGTTTTTGGCGCTGACCAAAAAAGAATTTGAACAGTCGGCCTCGCAAATCGTGCGGCCGCAATTCGGTGAGGTGTATTCCGCGCCGGAAAATTTGGAATATCCACCCGACACCCAAGTGATCACGCTCACCAAAGTGCATGTCGGGGACGACCGCGAGGATGATGATCGCGGAATTCCGCTCCTGCCGGTCAGCACCGCCGATTTGCGTGAGATTTCGGGTACCGCCAAATCGCTAGCGGGTCAGGCTCCCGAACTGGCCGCGTTTTTAAATAAAAAATTCCACGAGTGGCGCAATTTGGGCCACAGCGTGTTTATCGCGGTCACGACACAGGCCCAAGCTCAGCGCTTGCAATTGCTGCTGGAGAAATCCGAACTCCATTCCGTGGTCGCGCCCTCGGAAAGTTACGCCTGGGATCAGTGGCTGGAGGCGCAACGCCAGGATCCCCATCTAATTCACATTGTGAATCGCCCACTCGGCGAGAGCTTACGTTACAGTGACGAAAATATTGTTTTATTGCGGGAAGAAGATTTATTCGGTCTTAAGCGCCCGCGCTCCGAATATAAATCCTCGGGCACGCTCGAGCAGCGCGCACACGCATTTAATTTCGGCGATCTTAAATCCGGAGACCTGATTGTACACAAGCTTCACGGCATCGGGGTGTATGAAGGCTTAAAGGTCATGCCCATTCAGGGCATCGACGCTGAATTTATTCAACTCAAGTACAAAGACAATGACCGCTTGTACCTGCCGGTTTACCGCGTTCACCAAATTCAAAAATATTCGGGCCCGTCCTCGCCCGCGCTGGTGGATAAACTCGGCGGTCCCGGCTGGGAAAAAACAAAAACCAAAGTCCGCGCTCACTTGCGCGATGTGGCTGCGGAACTTTTGTCCATTTACGCCCAGCGCGCGATGTGTGAGCGCCCTCCCCTCAAGGCTCCGGATGCCGACTTCGCCAGCTTTGAAGCCACCTTCCCCTATCAGGAAACCGAAGATCAGCTGCGCGCCATTCATGATGTAGTGAGCGATCTGCAAAAAACCACGCCAATGGACCGTTTGATTTGCGGCGATGTCGGTTATGGAAAAACCGAAGTGGCAATGCGCGCGGCTTTTCACGCTGTGAAAAATGGCAAGCAAGTCGCCATGATCGCGCCCACGACTGTGCTGACATTTCAGCATTTGGAAACTTTTCGAGCGCGTTTTGCCAATTGGAATTTGGACATCCGCTCGCTCAACCGTTTTGTAAGCAACGCCGACATCAAGACCACCTTGCGCGATCTCAAAGAAGGCAAAGTGAACATCATCATCGGCACGCACCGGTTGCTGAGCCAAGATGTGCAGTTTAAAGATTTAGGTTTATTTATTGTCGATGAAGAACAGCGCTTCGGCGTGAAGCACAAAGAGCGCCTGCGCAAACTGCGCGCCGGCCTCGACACTCTCGCCATGTCGGCCACTCCGATTCCGCGCACTCTCAATATGAGCTTGGTCGGCATCCGGGACTTAAGCTTGATCAACACCGCGCCGGTGGACCGCTTAGCCACGCGCACTTTTCTCACGAAATTTGACGGCGACACCATTCGCAAAGCCATCACCAGCGAAGTCTCGCGCGGCGGACAGGTTTATTTTATTCATAACCGCGTGCAGAGCATTTACGCCTTGGCCGACGAGCTCAAGAAAATCGTACCCGATGTGCGCTTTCGCGTGGCGCACGGCCAAATGGAAGAGGGCGAATTGGAAAAAGCCATGGTTGAGTTCTTCCATCATGAAATCGATATGCTGGTGTGTACCACCATCGTGGAATCGGGAATGGATGTGGCTTCCGCCAACACCATGTTTATCGATAACGCCCAACAACTGGGTCTGTCGCAGCTCTACCAGCTGCGCGGCCGGGTCGGGCGCAGCAAAGAGCGCGCATACTGCTATTTGATGATTCCCAATCACCGCACGCTCGACAAACAGGCCCAGGAGCGTTTGCGCATCATTCAGGAAAACACCGCGCTCGGTTCCGGCATCCGCATCGCGCAGTATGATCTCGAATTACGGGGCGCGGGCGATATTTTAGGCGAGGAACAGGCGGGCCACGTCAACGCCGTCGGCTACGAATTATATTTGGAACTGCTTGAAGATGCCGTGCGCAGCGCCAAGGGCGAGGAGCCGCTCGACTCCGATGTCGAGCCGGAAATCAATGTGCGGATCCCGGCGCTAATTCCCGACACCTACATCAGTGATCTGCGCATCCGCCTGGCTTATTACAAATCGCTCTCGGAAATTCAAAATCCCGAGGATATCGACCGCATCGAGGATGAATTGCACGACCAGTTCGGCAAACCGCCGCCTCAAGTGATTAACTTGATGGGCCTGATGTTGATCCGGAATATTTGCAAAGAGCTGAGCGTGCGGGATTTGTCCAGCGGTGAGGCCACTATCACTCTGGCGTTTACTGAAAAAACTAAATTGCCGGCGGAGAAAGTGGCCGAGCTTGCCTCGCGCGCCAACAAAAAATACTCGATCACGCCCGACCACCGCCTGCGGGTGCGCATGAATGAAATCACCTGGCCGCGCATTCACGATGAACTGACTTATTTAAGGAGTCTGATAAATGTTTAATTTAAAATCCACTTACCTGAATTCCGCCTACCTCGGTCCTATGCCCATTCGCGCAAAAGAGAATGTTGAACGGATTCTGCAGCGGATGTTGGATCCGGCTTTTTACCCGCACACTGAGTGGCGCGGCATGCCCGACCAAATCCGCGCGCAGCTGGCCGGGCTACTGGGCGGCCACGCCGACCAAGTGTCCATCAACACGTCGGTTTCCGAAGTCATTAGTCACGTGGCCGACGGGCTTGGGCTGACCGCGAAAGACGAAATTTTATTAATGGAGGGGGATTACCCATCCATGGTTTTGCCTTGGATGGTTCGCGGAGAACGAAATGGCTTTAAAATAAAGTTCGCACCGCAAAAAGATTTTTTGGAGCCGGAACGTCTTGAGAAATCCATTTCCGCCAAAACCAAATTGGTGGCGAACACCCATGTCATGTTCAACACGGGCGTACGTCTTCCGTCTGAGCAGATTGCCAAGATGTGCAAGTCCCGGGACTTGTTGTATGTCACAGACATCTCCCAATCCTTCGGCGGCATGACCGTTCCCCGGGAGCTGGTTGAACACGCCGATGTCATTGTAGGCGTTGGCTACAAATGGCTGCTGGGCCCCTACGGCACGGGATTTGGCTATTTCTCCAAGCGCGCGCTCGAGAAAATCGCGCGCACGCACGCGTCGTGGCTGCAAAATCCCAATTCACAAAATAGCGAAAATCTACTGAATTACAGCACCGAGGCCACGCCCGGCGCCCGTAAATTCGACCGCGGCCAGCCGGCGAGTTTTTTAATTTGCGCCGCGTTCACCGGAGCCCTGGATTTGATCCGTGAGGTGGGTTTGGAAAAAATCGAAAAACACAATGCTGGATTGGTAACTCATTTTGTGAGCCATCTGCCAAAAAAATATGAGATCACGGCGCCGACTGAGGTGCGCTCCAACATTATTTGCATCAATCAAAAAGGCCTCGACAGCGCGGCCCTTAAAGAGAAACTGGCCAAGGCCAACATCGATGTCAGCGTGCGCGAAGGTTCGTTAAGAATGTCATTTCATTTTTTTAACACGGAACAAGATGTGGATAAACTTCTGGAGAATCTCTAGAACTCAATCTTCACGCCACCGGCGTAGCTGATGTCATTGCTGAAATCGCCATCGGCCGGCTCGCCCGACGCCATGTACTTTTGCAATTCGAAATAAGCGAACGTGCCTTCGATGCCGGATTCTTGAAACGCCAGGCGCGCGCCGTCGCGGTCAATCCAATCCAAACTCAACGCGATGCCGCCGTGAAAATAGGTAGAGATCTGCGTGTTGCCGTTGTTGGAACTGCCGCCGTTTAATTCTTCTTTAAACATGATCGTGTAAATGCCCCCGGCGATGTAGGGCACGAACACCGGTTCCGGAGCTAAGGCGTCGATATAAAACGAAGCGCCGACCCGGATCGGAATCAAATTCAAAGTTGAATCACTGATTTCCTTGTTGTCGGAGGTGTTGTTGTAACCACCCACGCCGACTTCCACGCCCAAACTGCCCATCGTCATGTTTTTTTTCACCGTCACCAGCAACTCCAGCAATGGCATATCGGGCGTTTTATAAACTTCCGAAAAATTCACCGGCACAAAATCCGGCTCGTAGTTGATGGGCTCGTAGCTGCTGTAACCAAGGGCAAAAGTGACTCCCCATCTCGGACGCCGCTCGCGGTAGGGGATCAGTTTGTATTCTTCCTGAATGGCGGAGGTGAGAACGCTGCCTTGCTCGACCAAAACCAGGCCCTTTTTCTGCCGAATATCGTCGGCATCCCCGTCCTCTGCATAGGCAAGTCCGCTCCATATTATGCCGATAACGAAGATGAGGAGGTTTAGCCGATGCATGGCTTGAGTATACCGGAATCGAAACAGCCTAGAGAGGGGCGAGAGAAAATCTCCTCCTTCGTCGCGGCAGTTTTGTCTCTGGTCTTTAGTCTCACCTGCATGGCGGAAACTCCGCAAGAGGTAGCCGCCAAAATGACCGTCGAGCAGAAAGTCGGCCAGGTCATGATCTGGAGCTTTCAAGGCACTGAGTATGGTCCGGCTCTCGAGGAAACACTGACCAAGTACCAGCTCGGCGCCCTGATTTTCTTCGGCCGCAATATCACCAACACCCACCAGGTCGCAAAGCTCAACACCGACCTGCAAAAGCTTGCGGCCAAGAAACTGCTCGCGCCGCTGTTTTTGATGGTCGATCAAGAGGGCGGCATCGTCACCCGGGTGAAAATCAATACGCCTTTACCGAGTGCGCTGGCCCTGGGAAAAACCGACGACGCGGCCTTTGTGCAAAATTTCGCCAAAACCAAAGGCGACTTGATTCAGGGTCTCGGCTTTAACATGAACCTCGCGCCCGTGATGGATATTTCCGATTCGAAAAAAGATACTTTTATCGGTAACCGCACTTTCGGTGATGAACCGGAGACCGTCTCCGAACTGGCGATGGCTTACTCGCGCGGCATGAATCTCGCCGGCATTATTCCAACCGCCAAACATTTCCCGGGTCATGGCGGCGAAATCAGCGATAGCCACCAAACCACTCCTAAAAAAATGTCTACGCCCGAGGAGCTGGAGACCCGTGACCTGGTGCCCTTTAAAGAGTTCGCAGACGCTAAAATTCCGCGCGCGATTATGACCGCGCACTTGATCATGCCCAACATCGACCCCTCCGGGACGGCCACCACCTATTCGCCCGTGATGATCAAAGATTGGCTGCGCGTGAAGTTGGGCTACAACGGTTTGGTGGTGACGGATGATCTCGAGATGGCCGGAGCCGCGGTGAGCGCGGACATCGGCGAGCGCGCCATCCGCGCGTTCCTTGCCGGAAACGACATGATCATGCTTGCCGGGCCGTTTATTAACCAACGGCGCGCTTATAAATCCATGGTGTACGCAGTGAATGACGGCCGCATTTCCGAAGAGCGTCTGACCGAGAGCGTGATTCGAATTCTCGAGACAAAAAATTTAATGAAGGCCGGCCGGGTCGACGAACAGAAGGCCGCGATCGCCCAGCGCAAGCTCGAAGGCCTGTCGCGCGAAGTGATGCAGCGGAATTTCAAAATTGCCGTGGAAGAACATCTCAAAGAGTGGCCCGCGATCAGCAAAACCACCAGCGCCGTCGTGTTCAGCTCCAGCGCCGGCTTTTTTTACCGTTTTCAAAAAGGCTTTAAGGGCCGCGCCCGCCATTACCCACTCACTCCGGAATCTCTCGGCATGGTTAACGATGAACTGGCCAAAGAAAAAACCACGCTAGGGATTTTTTACGCGTCAGGCTCCAAGACGGGGCACTGGCTGAGCTCACTCACGCCGGAACTTAAAGCGAAATTAATTGTGGTGAACTGCAATCATCCCGGCAAAATTGAAAATCAAGATGCGTTTATGGCCGTGCTCAATCTCAACAGCCACAGTCCCGAGAGTGGTGATTGGCTTGCGGCCGTCCTGTCCGCGCCGCCAATTCCCAAAGTGGAAGAGCCTGTTCCAGAGGAAATTCCCACCGAGCCGCAAACACTTCCGCCCGACATGCGCACGCCCGCAGGCGATTTGGAGTACCTTAAGCGGCCTCCTGCCGAGGATCCTGACGTCGAATAACTCACTGATATCACGAAGCTATTCGCCGACCTTTTTCAAAAAAGTGGCGCTATATTTTCAAACCCGTCTATCTTTTCAGATACGCAATCGCGTATTATCAAACTCGAATTCGTGAGGCGCCTCCGAAGTTAAAAAAACAGAATGTTTATTAACCAAGGAGAATACATGAAGAACCAAATGCTCGCGGCAAGCGTAATCGCCGCCCTGATCGCCCTAACAGGATGTCACGAGGGTGAAGATACATCGTTAGCCCCTAAGACCTATGATGTCGAAAGCATCATTGCGGACAAGGGATTGTCCAACTCGGAAAAAGGCGAAATGCTCGCTGAAATTGGCGAAGCTCTCACCACTCCCGTCAGCTTTATGTTTGCTGATGAGGTGTTGAATCAAGCTTTGTACTGGGACAGCAGCAATCCTCGCGCGCAGCTATATAAAAAAATGGTCGCCCCGGCTATGGAATTGAAAGGTTCCATTCGAGGCCTGCGACCGCTGGTGCACCAAATGTCTGACGTGAGTCAGAATGAATTTGCGATCGCGGTTAGAGAGATCGAGCAAAATAAATCGCTCTATACATTTCTGAATGACGGGCCCGCAAAAATCGAGAACGAAACTCAAGCTCAGCAGCTTCTCGACAAAGTCTACCAGGCGCAAAATTCGCTGCGCGTGTTTCTACGCGGAGCCTTTAAGCGCAATATTTTGAAACTTTCACCCGTCGTGATTAACGGGCCGATCGACCTCGTCTTCGCCCAGTGCCAAGTTGCGGGAGTTAACGCCAAGAAAGGTTACCACGCAAAATATGTGGTGCAGCCCTGCCCCTTCGCCAAGATTTACTCCGCAACGGTGGACAGCGCGGATATCGAAGTCATGCAACACGCGGCCGCCGGTGCGCAAATCGCGACGATCATGGCCACGTCTTATGACTTGACCGGTGGAGTGGCCTTTGATCATTACGCCCAGGGCGGACCGCGAACAGCGAGTGAATCCGTGCGTTTTGTAAAACAATTGCCGAGCGCCGGTCTACTTCGCGCCAATTCGTCGATCCGCATGATCCACGCCATGGGCACGGATGTTTACTCCGGTGCCAAGTGGGCTGAGCAATATCAAGATCGGCTTTGTCCGAAAGGTCATTACCAGGCCAACCGCCCGGGACGCGCGCTTGCCATGGGCCTTTGCGTGCAGGATCTGCCCGACCGCACTCAACCTAAAAAGGATACCGTGTTGAAGGTGTTCGCCGCGGCTCTCGCCGGCACCACTACTAACTTTGGAATCGTGGATGGAAAGGCCCACGCGACGGAGTTGAGCAACATAAAGGGATATGAGTATGAGGCTCGCGCCGATGTGCTCGCTCCATTCACCAAGCCGGTGGCCAACCTCAAAACCCTGCTTCCCACGCAGTTTGACCGTTGCGGGCAGCCGCTGAATGTCGGTGACAGCACCA
>JANMVK010000302.1:0-2882 GCA_031392725.1 Pseudobdellovibrionaceae bacterium | reverse complement strand
GAAATGTTCTGACTGTGTTTATGACCTAGAAACTTCTAAAGTAGGTCAACCATACCCAAAGTGTACACATGTTATGATGAGTCATGATAATTTTGCCATAGATAATTTCATTGACAAACACAGGTGCTCCCGCCGGAGCATCACTGCCCTGATTGCTCGCTTTGCGCATCCAGTAGTACACGCCCATTTCCAAATCCGTTTCCGGATTTTCATACTGGAAGTGGAACATGTAATCGTTGACGTCATCGCTGTTATTAATATTTTTTTCGCTCGGCTTGCCGATCATGGGCATAAAGAACAAGTTGCCCACGACAAATTTGTAGCCGACGAGATCGCGCGTATCAAAGTAGTGGTCAAACAATCCGCGGCCCGCATTGTGAGTCATGCCCAAACCAAAGTGCAAGGGCGCGCGGCCGACAAGTAAGGACCCGTACTCTTGCGTGAAAGTTAGATAGAGCTGCGTGACTTCCAAAGTCTCGGACTTTTGCGTTTGGCCAAGAGTATTAGAATTCGAGGCTGACGTCGGAGGAGTCCCACCGACGCCACTGCCCCACACTTGTCCCATTTGGGTGTTGGGTTCAGCCGTGCTGTTCAGCAGATCGAACTGTCCATATATAGTGAGTCCGTCACCGGCCACGATCTTAGGACGAAGGACCAGGTGATGCAGACCATAGGTCAGTTCTTTGCCATCGCCATCCAGCTCGCTGTTTTTTAAAAAATTGCCTTCAAAGCGGTAAACACCGCTCCACTCGAGATCCCCGGCCATTGCGGAATTTATAAACAAAGTTGAAACGAGGAAGCTCAGAGTGATGAAAATCATTGAGTTTTTTTGCATCTCACCCGCCTAGAGTTTGAAATTTAGCGTAGCACCCGACCCTTTTCAGTCAATGAAAAGGTAAGGGTGCCATACATTACAATACGTTGTTAAGTGTGCTCATTTTGTGAGCAAAACCAGACCATGGCCATGCGATCTCAGGTGGTCACAATTCCTAGAACTTCATCTTCGCGCAAGATTAAAAATTCTTGGTCGTCGACGAAAATCTTAGATCCGGAATATTGCGGAAACAAAACATTGTCGCCCACGTTCACATCGAGGGGGCGGACCGTACCTTGTTTATTGCGGCGGCCAGGACCGGCGGCAACCACTTCACCACGATTGGGGCGCTCAGCGGCGTTCGTCGGAATGTAGAGTCCACCCGCGGTTTTCTCCTCAGCGGCATCCACGCGAATGACCAGGCGGTCGTCGAGCGGAGAAATTAATCTCATAGACGCTTTAGCGCGTCCCGGAGTCTTAGATGATTTTTCAGTCATTTTCATAACCGGTTTAGCTGTCGCTTTTGTCATCATTTGCGATTTTTTAACGGTCGTCGGCTTGGCTTTTTTAACAGCGGTCGCCTTTTTCATGTGTTTCTTATTTTTAGTGGCCACGTCTCTGCATCTCCTCTTCGAAATATTTCCCGTACATAATGTCCCATTCGGGACTGCCTTCGGGCACACCACGTTTAAGCGATTGCACCCGCTCCGTCACGGACTTATCGATGTCGGCCAATTCCTTAACAAACTCACTCAATCCCTTTTTCGCGGCTCTTAAAGCGGCGTCATCATCCACGTAGTCGACTAGGTCGTCATTCCAGATGCCATCGACCACGATCCGCGCCAAATGAGCCACCCGGTCTTCACTGATGTTCATAAAATAATGCCTTTTTCTTTAGCCAGGCGCTTTTTCAGCATAGGGAACATCTTATAGCGCTGGAATTCACCCGGATTCTGCCGTTCCAGATCGTCCATCATGCGGTTCACTTCACTGTCGAGTTCGCGCTCACGGAAGTAATCGGCGCGAATGATCGCGGTGGCGCGCTCGAGCACGTCTTCTTCCTTCGCCTTGTATGTGATGACCTTTTGATTTTTGAGGCCTTTGAGGATCACATCGGCCATTCGCTTCATCTGCTTCTCAGAAACTTTCATGGCTTTGACTAAAGACATCGGCCCCCCTAAAGTCAAGCGAGGATGTCCCGTACAACTCAGATTGTGCTTCTCGTTGTGTGTCTTTTGTCGAGCCTCGCGGTCGCGGGCTTTATCGTGATGAATACGCTCCAAGAAAAAATTAATACGCGCCTGGAAAAGGGTTGGGTGCTGCCCCCCTTGGAACTCTATTCCCAAGGCACTCCCCTGTCGCCGGGCCGTAAATTCCCCCTGGAATTGGTCGAAGCCAATCTGGAAAAACGGGGTTTACGGAGCGGGCGGGATTACTACATTGAAAATATCGAGGCGTGCGCGGAACTGACCCAATTGTCGTTCAGCGAAACCGCGCAGCGCTGTTTGTGGCTGAAGCAACCCGCGCTGGTGGTGACCTGGGACGCCGACGGCTGGATCGTCGACCTGTGGCGGGGCACGCCGTGGGCGCAGGCCGTGAGTTTCGGTTTGTTTCCGCAGCTGATCACGCAATTTTACAACGGCCAGCCGATTCTGCAGGAGAACACGCCGCTCGATGAGATCCCACTGAACTGCAGGCTGGGAGTGATGGCCATTGAGGACCGCGATTTTCTTGAGCACAGCGGCGTGAGCGCCAGTGGAATTCTGCGCGCCGTGGTCCGCAATCTGCGCAAAGGCCGTTGGGCCGAAGGCGGCAGCACCATCACCCAGCAGCTGGTGAAAAACTTTTTTCTTGAGCCGAAGAAAACCATTAAACGAAAGGTCGAAGAGCAGCTGCTTGCCATTTTGCTTGAGTCGCGCGACAGCGGTGATGAACGAAAAAATAATAAAGACATGATCCTCGAAATGTATCTAAACGTGATTTACATGGGCCAGAGCGGACCCTACCAGGTGCGCGGCTTCGGCAGCGCCTCCCGTTACAATTTTGATAAACAGATTTCGCAACTGTC
>JANMVK010000299.1:0-6942 GCA_031392725.1 Pseudobdellovibrionaceae bacterium | reverse complement strand
GCCCAACCGTGCTGGAGGCCTCAACAAAATATTGTCCGGCGCGGGCCGCGCCCGTGTTGCCAATCATTAGCGAGGCGGCGGTGGCATTGGCCAACGGCAGATTGTCTTTGGACCATCGGTAAGCGATCACTTGGTTGTCCGAACTGGCCGCCAATGAGGATAGTGTTCCCCCTGAGCCAGCCAACAACAGCAAAGGTTGGGGTTGGACGGTGAAATTGATCACTGGAGTGGTGCTGATTCTAACCCGGATGTTCAAGGTGTCGGATTGAATCGAATTTTTGACCGTGACCGAATAGTTTCCGTCATCGGCCAGGGCGACAGACGGAATATTAAATGAATTGTTGATTTGGCCGGCGACCTGCACTCCCTCTTTGGACCATTGATATTCGAGCGGAAGCCCGCTGAGGGACATGGCGCTAACGCCGATTCCGAGTGGTGTACCCACATATCGGATCTGTTCCGCTGCGGGGACCGACAAATAAATAATGTCATCTTCGGGCGGGAAATTAATTGAGGCGGCGCTGCTGCTTTGCGGGGGCGCACCCTTGCTCGCGGCGCAGTTTTGAAATGAAAGTATTGTGGCCGTTAAAATAACAATGGCCAGCCATGGTGATTTTAGTCTCAGCATTTTCATCCCCCTCAAAATCGGTCTTACTTAGTACAGGACACGCTCGTGCAAAGCAGATTCGACGGCGCCGCGTTTACAAAGCAACTGGTGCCATCTGCATTGCAATGAAGCGGTCCCGGTCCGCTTTGCCGGGTGGCGAAGACGGTGACGTCGGCATAGCCTTTGAAAACACAAATCGCCAATGCGGAAGGCCGGTCGGGCACATTAGGCTGACCGCCGGTCACGCAGGCGCAAAAGCCTCTCACACATCCGGTGGCTGAATCGACATTGAAAGTTTGGGTGGCCGTGACCCTCACGCTGTTGGAATTAATTTTTTGCGGCGGGCCGAGTGAGGTGGACACGGCCACAAAGTAAAATCCCGAGCGCGCCGGGCCCAATCCAGGAATCACAAGTTGAGCGGACGTAGCGCCGGCAATGGCGATGGTGTCTTTAAACCATTGGTACCGTAACACCTGCATATCGCTGACCGAAGCCACCACGGATAGGCCGGCGGTGCCAGCCACATCTAAAGTCAGCGGCAGCGGTTGCGTGGTGATGGTGAGCACCGGCACTGGACTGACTTTCATTTTAAAATTCAACACTCGGGATTCAAGATCAGTAGTGACCTTAATTGAGTAATCGCCCTCATCGGTCAACGCGACCGCTGGAATTCCCAATCCGTTCGCCGTTTGGCCGGGCATCTCTAGGCCCGCTTTTGACCACTGATAACTGATGGGTAGTCCGGCTTCCGAGCGTGCCAACACGGCCAGCGCCGCGGGTGAACCTAAATATCGGATCGACTCGGGCGGAGGAATTGAGAGAAAGATGATATCCGGTGGCGCCGGAGGTGTGACTGAAGCTAGGGTGGTCACCGCGCTTTTAGTTTCTTCCTTGGCGCAGTTCTGGAAGAACAGAACGGTTGAAGCCAGAAGGACAGCCGTCAACACCAACGAAAGTTTTGTTCTCATATCTTCCCTCCAACAAATTCCATTTACTTAATACAGGTCACAGACGTGCAAACCAAATTGGACGGAGCCGCATTTTGAAAACAGCTGGTGCCGCTGGCGTTACAATGAAGTGGTCCCGGTCCGCTCTGCCGTGTGGTGAAAGCGGAGACATCGGTGAATCCTTTGAAAACGCAAATCGCAAGAGCGGAAGGTCGGTCAGGCACATTGGGTTGCCCACCGGTGACACAAGCGCAGAATCCACTCACGCAACCGGTGGCCGAATCGACATTGAACAATTGCCGGTGAGTTACTTTAACCGTATTGGATTTTACCGTTTGCTGCGGGCCCATGGTGTTCTTCACATTGACGTAATAATTGCCACTGCGCGCGAGGCCCGTGGCTCCGAGATTAAAACTGGCGGCGGTCGCGCCCGCGATGACGACATTGTCTTTATACCATTGGTAGGTGAGCGCCTGGGCCGGGTTGATCGCAGCCACCACCGACAAAGCTCCCGCGGTTCCTTCATCCAAAGTCACCGGCAGTGGTTGCGTGGTGATGGTGATCACCGGAATCGGGCTGATGGTGACATAGACATCAACGGAGTTGGAGTCGGCTGAGTTGCTGACCACGACGGTGTACTTTCCGCCATCGCTATTTCCGACGGAAACTAAATTCAAGGAGTTGGTGGTCCGTCCGGTCATCACCGCTCCGTCTTTGAGCCATTTGTACGACAAAGGAAGATTGCGAGTGGACTCGGCCTGAACGTAGAGGTTCATGGTGTCGCCGATAAAAAGAGTCACATCCGAAGGTGTGGAAAGCAGAATAATGTCGTCGGGCGAAAGTGAGTTCATGCCCGCCATGCCGGAGGGCTGATCGAGCTTGGAACAATTTTGAAACCAAAAAATTGAAGCGGCGGAAATGCCAATTGCAGCCGCGAGACGCAGGAGAGACGACCAAGCCATTCGGGACCCCCAAAATACTAGAATAGCAGGGGATTGAGGGAACCATGACTTACATATTTCAATTAGTCTCAGGATGAGACGATAGTCTGTCATTTTGCTGAGGCGGAAAAAAATTCAAGGCCCGGTATTTTTTCAGAGCCGATAGCGCCGGATTAGACTTGGCCTTCGGGTCCGTATAGGTTGTGCCTCCCCCCCGGAGGCCCCCTATATGTTCCTTACGATCTTTCTCACGGCGTTCACATCATTTTTCGTCGCGGCCAAAAGTGCCGAGGGCGTCCACATACATCCTTTCGAGGGTGGCGCCCAAAAGCTGGTTTTTTTTACTGGGGAAGGCGGCCGCCACGGGGTCTATCATATCGGGTTGGATGACTCGGCCATTTTGATTGACCCGCGCCATCCGTATTTCTTCGGTGCCATCGATGGAGCGGAAAGCGCGGAAGTGAAGTTTCAGACTAACGAGGATGTGCAAGGCGCCCACAAGAAGATAAAATCATCATACAAGTTTGGTTTTGCGCTCCTGGGCAGCGAGCTTCTGATGGTCAGGCCCACGGGTGAAAATTCCCGGATTCAGTTGATCAGCCATGGCCACGGCCCCATTCATGACCTCCATGTACTTCGGAGTGAGATCCGGGTGATCGACGGCAAACAGTATTTATATTTTGCCCTAACCACGTCCAAAATGAATGGCAAAGCCCAGGTCGTGGTGTTTGATGAAGATTATAACCAGTCGGACTCTCGAGAGTTTCCGGTTGATGAAGCGGCTAACCCGGACCTTCTGATTGGGCTGTTAGTGGGAACGCTGCAGGAAGGCATCGCGCGGCGGGGAGCGGATGGCCCATCACGGGGATTTTCCCGGGATGCTTATTTCACCAATGAAACTTTAAGCCGTGTTCAGGCTCAACGCGAGCCGATTGAGCCTGTGTACACGACTTTGAAAGAACTTTTGACGGTCAAACATGAAGTCAATATTTCCACTTTACAGGATGCGACCGTCCGGGGCCCCAAGGACGAGGAGGTCAGCGCGCTGACGCTCATTAAGCCCTTTACCCGGGATTTAACCGTGCAGTTTGGCACTAAGCCCTTGATCGGTGTTGTGGCGGATACAGAATTGCAGTTTCGCATCGCGGAGACGTTGGCCGCTCGAGAAAATGCCAATGTGGTGTTAACCGGGCATCCCGGCACCGGCAAAAGCATGGAGGTTGATATTTTGGTCAGCGAGGTGGCCAACGGACGAGGTCCGGAATTTTTGCGCGGCTACCATTTTATCGCGGTCGATGCCCGGAGTATCGAATCCGGCGGCATGTACATTGGACAAATCGGCAATCGCATCGACGCCATGAGAGCGCTGTCAAAAGCCAACAAGATTATATGGGTCATCGATGAGTTTCATTCGTTAGCGGGCGTCGGCACGCATGCGGGCCAGAACACCGATGTCACGCAAATGCTTAAGGGCGAAATGGCCCGTGGACAATTTCAAGTTATCGGCATGACCACTAAACATGAATTTTTGCAGGCCTTCGGGGCCGACCGCGCCTTTATCGAGCGCTTCACCCAAATCGAGAAAACAGAACCCACGGGACAGAAATTGAAGGACCTGATTTTGGGATGGGCCACGTTTCAAGAATTCAATCCCCCATCCAACACCGTTCTCGAGGAGGCGATTCGCATCGCCAACGATTTTGATGCCATTGGGGCCCAGCCCCGCAAGACCACCCGGTTACTCGACAATGTTTATGCTCGAATGAAAATGAAGGGGTCTTTCGGCATTTCCCCGTCTCTAATTGACCTCCATCAAACGGCCCGTGACCGCATTGGATTTGATCCGGCTCTGCTGGATCCACGGTTGGGCCGCCAACGGGTGGAAGCCATGTCGGCGGCCCTCGATCGCGCCGTCATTGGGCAGGAAGCCGCAAAGGCCACCCTTCGCGACGGCACTGTGACCTTTTTGGCCGGCGTCCATGACCGGGGCCAGGCCAGAATGAAAGTGCTACTCACCGGTCCCGAGGGCCAAGGCAAAACTTTTTTAGCCAAGGCTTACGCCGAGAGTATGAATCTCCCTTATGCCATTATTGAAATGGGCCAGTTTGCTCAGGGCGCGCCGTTTGGCAAGGGCCCCTTGGCGTTGGCCGCAGATGCCGTGGCCAAAAATGCATTCACCGTTTTGATTTTTGATGAAATCGATAAATGTCCTCCGCTAGTCCAAGAGCAATTGCTCCGGGCTTTGGGTGAAGGCCGAAGCGTGGTGCAACGTGAACTGCAGCCTGGAAAATTGGTGTCCGATACGGTCGACTTCCGCAATTCCGTGGTGATCTTTACGGCCAATGCGAGTGCCGATTTATTTTCAAAACCAAGCCTCGGCTTTTTCAACATGAATAAGGGTCTCTCGTCGAGCGATGCTAGGGCCTTGGTCCGTTCCGGAAATATTTCAAGATTCCTGCTGGACCGGGTTGACGATGTGGTGGTGATGCTGCCGCTCAACCAAGCGCAATTCCTCACCGCCATTAAGAGCCATCTCGAAAATCTGCTGGGAGATTTAAGTTCCCGTGGCTATAAGATTCAATTCTCCGGGCAGGACAAGTACTTAAAATATCTCTCTGGATTTTGGGTGGCTGGGATTTCAAATCGGGAAATCGAACGGCTTTTGCGCCCGCTTCGAACCTTGGTCGCTAATGACAGTCTATTCTCTGAGGGGCCCCGTGACGCCAAGGCCGTGCGGCTAAAATTCGAGGGCGAAATCCTAAGGGTCATCGACTCGTGTGAAGGCAGCCTGCAGTAGCGGGCTTAGCTGTCGGCAGCAGCTTCTCTCAATTGTTCTTGAGTATAAAGGCTCATCATTTCGAGTCCGGCTTTGCGCAAATTATCTTCGCCGCCTTGCTGGCGGGAAATCACGCACAAGACCCGGTTCACCAGTGCGCCTTCTTTACGAAGTTCTTCGGCGCTCATGACCACTTGTCCGCCGGTGGTGATGACGTCTTCAATTATACAAATCTTGCAGCCTTTGAGTGACTCGAGCCCCTCGGCCACTCGCCGTGTGCCGTACTCCTTGGCGGTCTTGCGCACGAATACCACCGGCAAACTGGATTCAAGAGCCAAGGCCGTGGCGATGGGAATTCCGCCCATTTCTAAACCGGCTAACACCTGAGTATCGGACGGGATCATTCCCCGCAGCGCCATGGCGATGGCCTTAAGCAGCCGCGGTTGCGCTTCGAAGCGGTACTTGTCGAAGTACTCGTTAGAGATCATTCCTGAGCGGAGTTTAAATTCTCCCTCAAGATGGGCAATTTTAAATATCGCTTGGGCTAACTTTCGATCGTTCATTTCGGCCTTCCTCTTTCAGCTGAGGTCAGTTTGACACTCGACTAGGTGTACTTTTGGCCTTCAAGATGTGCAACCGACTCGGTGTTCATAGCCTTTTGTGCAACTAATCCTGGAGTTTTTTCATGGCATGCTTCGTGCTGATTTAATAATTAGGATGAGCGAACGCCGACTGTACATCATTCTTTTCTGCTTGACCCTGCTGATGGCGATTGTAACGACCTCGCTAATTCGGCATGCGGTCTAAAGGCTCTGCCCGTAAACCCAGTTCACGAACTCAGGGATCCCGCCTTCGATTGGCCAAAAAACCAAAGCCGGAACCGAATAGGGATGTGTGGCCCGGACTCTTTCCATTAGTGCTGACTGCTTCCTAGCATTTAACTTCATAATCACTGCACACTCCTGCTCGTTCTGGATTTTACTCTGCCAACTGTAAATGGCGGTGTGAGGCGGGAAGATATTGGCGCAGGCGATGATTTGTTCCGCCACTAATTGACGGCAAATGGTTTCCGCCACTTCCTTGGTAGGAAATGTGCAGTAAGCGAATACAATAGCGATTTTAGATTTCATAATTTTTAGGAAGAGGATTTTCAACGGGAGGTTGCGCGGTCGGCCCCTCGACATCAAAGCCAAACAGCAGCTCCACGAAATCCGACAGTGTGACGATGCCGGCGGTTTGGCCCTGCTCGTTCAGCACCACGGCCATTGGGCTTTTGGCGTTCAGAAAAATATCGGCGAGTTCGCTCACCCCAGCGCTGTCTTTAACCGTGGCCACGGGTTGCAAATGATCTTCCAAGCGGGCTTCGTCGCGGCCCTCATTTAAAATTTCAATCACTTTTGATTTTTCAATCCAGCCGAGAATCTTGTCGAGGTCGCCTTTATAAACCGGGAAGTAACGCATTTTTGAGGACTTCAGGCGCTTCACCCGGCGCAGTTGCACATCGGCATCGAGCGCCATGATCAGCGGCCTGGGCACCATGACTTTGGTGACTGCAATTTTACCCAACTCCGCTAGACGGTGCTGCAATGCCGGAGCGATCCGGTCTTCAGAGGTTTCTATGAATTCGGGGGTATTTTGATCGTTTAGCCAGTTCAGGAGCTTCATCCAGCC
>JANMVK010000291.1:0-2049 GCA_031392725.1 Pseudobdellovibrionaceae bacterium | reverse complement strand
ACTGAGTAAGAGCAGGTTCGATTATTTGATGTGGGTCGCCAGCCGGGCTGGCTCCCGAATTTGGGAGGGATCTTTACAGATAAGATCCCTTCTGACTTAGAGGGCAGTAGCTCTAATGGTAGAGCGAACGACTCCAAATCGTTAGGTTGTGGGTTCGAATCCCTCCTGCCCTGCCAATTTTGAAGTTTGATGTTTGAAGAGAGAGAAGATGGATAACGAGAAAACAAATCAGAGCATCGTAAACGCCGCCCTCGTGGCCATGGGATTCCTAGCGTATTTCGTGACCGCCATGGTGTTTGAAGCGTTGGCCGGGGCCTTTGGCCCCGTCGCCCGCTTTCACAATACTGAAGCCATAAAGCACGGCTTGCCGGTCGCGGTCGGCCTTGCCACGTTTTTGTTTTTATTCCTGAGCGCCAAAGTTCATACGTTCGCGGACGAAGCCGTCGGCGAACTGCGCAAGGTCGTATGGCCGTCACGCAAAGACACCACCGCCATGACGATCGTGTGCTGTGTGATGGTGGTATTTGCGGGAATTGGATTTGGAATTTTTGATTTTTTCGCGAGTCATTTGATCAAAGTTTTTGTAGCCAATTAGGTAGGTGTACAGTGGCCAATGAAGATACAAATACGACGACGGACACGCCCAAAAAGGCGGATGGACCGAAATTGAAGTGGTTTATCGTCAATACGCAGACGAGCTGCGAAGCCTTGGCCAAAAAATCCATCGAAGAGCGTGTGCGTTCCCTCAAGATGGAAGACCGGTTCGGCCAGATTTTGATTCCTTCGGAAAACGTGGTGGAGCTGGTTAAAGGCAAGAAGGCCACCCGCGCCCGTAAGTTCTTTCCCGGATATATTTTTGTGCAAATGGCGATGACTGATGAAACCTGGCACTTGGTGAAAAACTGCTCCAAGGTCACCGGTTTTGTCGGCAGCAAAGTGAAGCCGCCGGAAGTTCCCGAAGATGAAGTTATGCGCGTTACCAAGCAAATGGAAATGGGCGCCGAAAAAGCGCAGCCCAAAGTGAAATTCCAAATTGGCGAAAGCGTGATTGTGACCGACGGACCGTTTAGCAATTTTAACGGCACCGTTGAGGAAATTAATCAGGAGAAGGGCAAAGTGAAAGTGCTGGTCAGCATTTTCGGCCGCCCGACGCCTGTTGAATTGGATTTTGTTCAGGTCGAGAAGGCCTAACTAGAAATTGCGTCCGGCATTGGGCCGGCCGCCAACCCTAACTGTAGGAGTGGGAAACCATGGCTCGTAAGGTAACAGGCCTTATTAAGCTTCAGATACCGGCAGGGAAGGCTAATCCAGCGCCTCCCGTTGGACCGGCGCTCGGTCAGCATGGGGTAAACATAATGGAGTTCTGTAAGCAGTTTAATGCTCGCACTCAAAAAGAGGGCGACATGATCATTCCGGTGATCATTACTGTTTTCTCAGACCGTTCGTTTACCTTCATCACCAAGACGCCGCCCGTGTCGATTCTGTTGAAAAAGGCCGCTAAAATCGAAAGCGGTTCTAAAACGCCGCAAAAAGAGAAATGCGGGAAAGTCACGATGGCGCAAATTACTGAAATCGCCAAATTGAAAATGCCCGATCTAAACTGTACCGAAGTCGAAAGTGCGATTCGCCAGGTGATAGGCACCAGCAAAAGCATGGGCTTGGAAATTAAATGAGGGGGCCGCGAAAATGAGCAAACGTTTTAAAGCGGCTAACGAAAAAGTCGACCGCAATGTCCGATATACATTAAGCGACGGCATAAAACTTGTCGTTGAAACCGCCACCGCCAAATTTGACGAAGCCATTGATGTGGCCGTTGTGTTGGGTGTGGATCCGAAACAATCGGATCAACAAGTTCGGGGCGCCGTAGATCTTCCTCATGGCTTAGGCAAAACCATCCGTGTGGTGGTGTTCGCTAAAGGCCCTAAAGAAGAAGAAGCCCGGGCCGCAGGAGCTGACTTTGTCGGCGCCGACGACCTGGTCGCCAAGATTACCGGAGGCTGGCTGGATTTCGATAAAGCCATCGCCACTCCGGACATGATGGCCACGGTC